>JAYTAR010000269.1:0-9686 GCA_043737455.1 Sphingomonadales bacterium
ATGAAACTGTGCGACTGGATGCGCGTCCGCGCGCCGATCGTCACCCCTTTCTGGATCTCGGTGAACGGCCCCACGAAGCACTCGTCGCCGATCGTGCACCCGTAAAGGTTCGCCGGCTCGACGATGGTCACCCGCTCGCCGAACACGGCCTCACGGAGCGCGACGCTGCGCAGCGCAGGGCTCATCCGCGTTCGCCCAGACGGCAGCGTTCGGGATGGAAGCGAAGGCGCACTTCACGGCCGGTTTCGATCGATTCGTACAGCGCGGAAATCAGCTCGAGGCTGCGTCGCCCCTCGAGCCCGTCGACCAGCGCCGCCGCCTTGCCCTCGAGACAGGCGACGACGTGATCGTAATAAGCCTTGTGGCCATAGCCGTACACGTCGGGCGGGTTGACCGAGTAAAGCTCCATCACCGCGGCGTCGCCGGGATCGGGATCGACGAAGTTCCAGGTCTCGATCTAGTTGACCGCAAAGCCGCCGATGACGACCGAACCACCGTCACCCATGATCGACAGCGAGCCTTCGAGATCCTTGGGTCGGACCGCCGTCGTCGCCTCGATGATGCCGAGCGCGCCGTTGCGAAACTTCAGGATGGCGACGGCGGTGTCTTCGGCCTCGATGTCGACGAGTGCGGTCACCGCGCGGGCCTGCACGCTTTCGACGTCGCCCATGAACCATTCGAGCAGATCGACGTGGTGGCTGGCCTGATTGGCGAGTACGCCACCATCGAGGCTCCAGCTTCCACGCCACGCGTCCTGATCATAATAATCTTGCGTCCGGCACCAGCGGACGCGAACGGTACCGAGCACGAGCCGGCCGAAGCGCCCTGCGTCGAGCGCCTTGCGCGCCTGCACGACAGGCACGTTGAACCGGTTCTGCTTCACCACGAACAGCTTCACGCCCGCCTGGTCGCAGGCGCGCATCATCGCCTCGGCGTCGTCGAGGCGAAGCGCCATCGGCTTTTCGACGAGCACATGCTTGCCGGCGCGGGCAGCGGCGATCGCATGTTCGGCGTGCATGCCGCTCGGCGTCAGGATCGACACGATGTCGACGCTGGCGTCGGCCAGGATGCGATCGATGTCGTGATAGGCGACGACACCCAGCCGTTGCGCCATCGCGTCGGCACGGCCGCTTTCGCTATCGCACACCGCGACGACGCGGGCGTTGGCGATGTGATTATCGCCAAGGAGATCCGCATGGCGCGCCGCGATACGCCCGCACCCGATCAGACCGAAACCGATCGTCATGGCTTTTCCCCATATGGTCCTCCGCCCCGACCATGCCCGCGACCGCCCATAATCACGACGGCTTGGCTCGTCGAGGGCGCGCCGCTTCGAGGATGGCGCATGACACCGCAAAGACACTGGCGATCGACAGCGTTCGCAACGGATAGTCGACGAGCGAATGGACGAGCATGATCGCGATGGCGATCGCCGCCGCCCGACCGCCGAGCACCGCCGGATCGTCGCGCGACTCACGCATTACACCGATTGTGCGGATGGAAAACCAGACGAGAAATACCGCTACGATGGCGATACCGGGCAATCCGCCCTCGATCGCGACCTGCAGATATTCATTATGAGCATGATTGACGTAAGTCGGGCCCACCGCCGCCAACGACTCTGCCGAAGCGAATATGGGCACGAAGCTGCCGAAACCGCTTCCCACCGGGAAATAGTGCCAGACCGTCCACATCAGGTCGGGCCACAAGTTGCTTCGGCCGTCAGGCGCGCCCAGCCTTGCGACCAATCGATCGGCACCGACATTGAGGACGAGCGCCACGCCAAGCGTCGCAAGGCCGATCGCGATCGCGATCGCTGCGGCGACCGACCGCGGGAAGCGACTGTGGGCCGATCGCTGCCTCGGCCACACCCACAGCGCCGACAACATGGCAGCTGCCGGGACGAGGATGAGGAACGAGCGCGATCGTGTCAGGACCGCGCCCACCGCAAGGAGCGTGATCAGGAGCGCACCGATCGTCGGGGCCAGGCCGGAACGCATAGTCGTCCGGCAAGCGAGCGCGACCGTCAGCGGGATCGCGGTAGCGAGCAGCGTGACCTGATGGTTCCGGTTAGAAAAAAGTCCGCTCGGCTCAGTCGCCAATCCACCCGGGAACAGGAAGAGTGCGCCCGCATCGGGTCCGGTGGATTGCGCGATGCCAAGGAGCGTGCTGACGATCGCGGCCAGCACAATCGCCGTCATCGCACGGGACTGGTTGCGTTCGCTCATTCGTAACGTGGCAGCAAAGATCGTTACCGGCACCAGCAGCGTCAGCAGCGCCGAGCGTGTCAGCGCGGGGTAGAGGCTGGTTGGCCGCCAGCCGCTTTCGGCTCCGCGCGCCTCCAATGCGGCCGCGATCAGTCCACGCCCGGGCATTGCCGACCACAGCGCAGGCGGTATCGGCAAGAGCTTACTTAGCATCACTGCCAGCGCGAGGCCGGGGACGCCCCATGCCCACCGGGAAACGGGTTCGCCGTTACGCGCCTCGCCGGGCCGTAACACTATGAAGCTCAACAGCGCGACCGCGCCGACCTGCACGATCGCGGTGGCCAAGGGTGCGAACAGCGCGCTCCCACCGATCAGCAGCGCTAAAATGATAAAGGCGAGGCTGACAGCCCCGCCCATCGATCGCTGATTGCCCGTGAAGGCTGCCATGCGCCGCTATCAGCGGCTGCTCGGCGACCCCGATGATCCCGACGCCCCGACCGCCGCGATGACCGCCCCGAGAGCGAGCAGACCCCCGATGATCAGGCCGGCACCGGCAGCTGCCTTGTTACCACGAGCAGTTGGCGCACCCACGCGGCCATTCGTGGCTGGCTTGACCTGTGTGTCCAGGGCGCGCTCGGCAGGCACTGCACTGATCGAAACTTTCGGCGGCGCGGCCACTGCCGGTGCAACCACCAACGCTGTAAAGACGGCAGCGGCAGCAAACTTGACCGTGCTGGCAGTCTTCATAACGATGCTCCCTGCTTTTTCGTTTCGCGGGTAGATCGATAGCTTGTGCCGTGGCGTATGAAAAGGAGTATGTTTTCCGTGACGAGCATACGCGCTTCGCGATCACGCATCGTCGATTTGGCGATCATATCGGGCTGCACTGCGCTTGCCGCATGGGCAATTCTGCCCGGCGGCCTCGCGCGTCAAGCGATCGTCGATCGTCGGCCCGCTGCGGCCATACGTGCCGCGCCGTTTGCAGACGGCGTGGTCGGATTGCGCGCGGAGCAGGCACTTGCGCGCGGCGACACCGAAGAAGCGGCGCGGTTGGCGGACGCGGCACTCGCGCGCTCGCCGCTCGATACGATCGGAACGCGTGTCGCTGCACAGGTCGCCGAGCGTCGCGGCGACGCCGAACGCGCGCGGCGACTGATGGAAGTGGGCGGTCGTCTAGGGTGGCGCGACTTGCCGACGCAGAAGTGGATTTTCGCGCATGCTCTGGCCAATGGCGACGCGCCGACGGCGATGATGCACGCCGATGCGCTGCTGCGTCAGGCGGTCGATCGCGGGCCGGTGCTGCGCGCGCTGGGGCAAGCGCTCGAGGTTCCCGCGATGCGCGACGCTATCGCCTCAACGCTGGCGACCGCACCCCCCTGGCGACCTGCGTTCTTCGCCGAGAGCCGCGGCATTGCACCCACGCTATGGCTGACGCTCGCCGACGTCGCCGAGGCGCTCGAGGGTACTGCGCATCCGCTGACCGCGCGTGAGGCGGGCGCGGCGGTGGCCTCCCCGGTCGCGCGGACGCAGGATGTGGCGGGATGGGTGCTGCTGCACAAGCTCGCGAGCGCGCGCGCGACGGTGCGCGAGCCGCTGCTGCGCGATGGCGGCTTCGACCGCGCGGCCGACCCGGCACGGCGCGCGACGAACGACTTCGAATGGGCTTTCCCCGTTGCGACCGGCGGGCAGGGCGCGATCGACGCCGTCGCGGGCAGCAGCGGCCCGGCGCTTCGCCTCGACGACGCGGGCGACGATCGGCCGATCGCGCTGCAGATCCTGGTGCTGCCCCCTGGCGCCTATCGGCTGGGCTGGTCGATGCGCGCCGAAGCACTGTCGGGCAGCGTGCGCATGACGGTCACGTGTCGTACGGCGTCGCTGCCCGCATTTGCCAGCGCGGCAGTCGATGCGCCCCAAGGTTGGGCGACGCGCCGCATCGACTTCACCGTGCCCGCCAGGTGTCCCAGCCAGATGTTGTCACTGCAGCCGACCGGCGGCGGCAAGAGCATCTGGATCGATTCGGTGCAGCTGACACGGCGCGACCGTCACGTCGAATAAAGCGCGCGGATGTAGACGCAGGCGGCACTGGCGACCGAGGCGCGAGCAATCGACGCGACGCCGCTCGTGTTGATGTTGATCTCGGCCGCCTCCATCGGCAGCGAAGCGAAGACCAGTCCACTTGCCTGCCAGACCTGGACGCGCGGGCGAAACCCCTCGGGCACCGTCGCGATGGCGCGTCCGGCCGCCAAAACGGTGCCGGGTCCGGTCACATACCCCTCGATCAATGCGGTTCCGCCAGGCATCCGGCGCACCTGCAAACACTCTGCGCTGCCGGGTTGCGCGAAGCCGGTCTCGGGCACGAGCGCGACCGATTGGGTCGTACGAAGCACCGACGGCGCGATCCAGTCGAAGAACTCTTGCGCCAGCAAAGTCGTGTGCGCGCCCATCGTGTGGAGGCGGTAATCGTCGATCCAGCTGTTCACCCCGACACTGCCCGTTGCCAGATCGACCGATGCGTCGGGAAAGCGTCCGCCGCGATCGAAGAACGCGCACCCGTGCTTGTGCGTGAGTGCGACCATGCCGATGCGGACCTTGGCGTTGAAATATTCGTCGGCCATGTCGGATGTGCCCGCCTGGATAGTGCCCGACCCCTGCGCGGCATTGGCGACGAGGACGATCGACAGCCGTCCGATCGCGCCGTTCGGCGACGTTCGGATCGTCGCGAGCGCGGTGTCGAGATCGCCGAGGAACTTGTCCGAAGTCCCGCCCGACGAAGGCTCGTTGGTCCCGCCATGCGCGAGCACGAGCAGATCGGGACCGGTGGCGAGTACCGCCGCCATATGTTTGCCGGTCCCCGCAACGGTCCCGCTGTTGTCGACCCAGTTCGCCAGCGTCGAGCCGGACACGCCGTGATTGACCGCGGTCACGCCCGAAGCCGAGAGCTGGAGGAACAGCCCTTCGGTGGATGCCAGCGCATAGCCCCAGCGCCCCTGCGTGTTGCTATCGCCAACGAAGGCGACAAGCTGCGGCGTGCGCGCCTGCAGATTGTTCAGCCAGCGGAACAGGCGTTCGCGTCCGAATTCGAGCCGCGCGGCTTCGTGTCCGACGCGCGCCAGCGGCACGCGGCCTGCACTGGCGACGCGCGTTCCGGCGCGGACGGGCGTTGCAAAGCCCGGCAATGCTGCGGCGGGAAGCGCTCGCCGCGCAGTCGCATCGGCGAGCGGAAGGATCGGCGCGGGCATCAGGCCAGACTCGCAAAGCTGGCGGTGGCGGTCGTGCCCGCGACGACGATCGCCTTGACCGCGTAAGGCAGGATCGAAAGCCCGACCTCGACCGGGACCGTCTCGACGCTGTCATCGGCCAGCTTCATGGCGATGGTACCCGGCGCGGTGCAGGCGATCCGGATCGCGCGGCGGGGGATCGCGTCGCTCGCGCCGGGCATGAGCGCGAGCACCGACCCGAACGCCTTGTCGCTGACGGGTAGCGGATTGATCGCGCTGACCGCGACCGGGGGATCGCCGGCATCGCCCATCGCCAGCGCCTGTTGCGTGATATATGTCGTCGGCGTCGCGACGATCGCGGAAGTCGATTGCGGCATTGCGGTCGCTCCTGTCGTCCGCACAGTGCGGATCGAGGCGAGCTAACCGGATAGGTTCGCTGTAGGACAGCGCAAAATGAGGCCAGCGCGTTACTGCCGATCGGCAGTGCCGTCCGCTACAGAATCGCCGGTCGCTGGCGGCGTGTCGAGTTTCGCTGCGGCGGCGTTGAGCGCGGCGTCTTCGCGCGGGGCATCGTCGGCGGCGCGATCCGGGGCACCGCTACAAGCGGCAAGCAACAGAGCGAGGGCGAGCGAGCTACGCACCGTCAAGCGATGCGTCGCGCCGATGCACGGCGCAAGGAGGAAAAGAGGAGCGCCCGCTGGCGAGCGCTCCTCCGGTAGCGCCGATACTTAGCGCTTTACGTCTTCGCCCGCGGCCTTGACCGAGTTGCCGGTCGCGACCATCGCGTTACCCGTGGCTGCCTTTAATTTGTCGGCCGCGCTCATGGTCGCATTGCCAGCCTTGTCGGCTGCGCGATCGGCGGTCGCCATCGCATTGTCGGTCGCCGTGTCGATCGTGTTGATCGCGGCGGTGGCGGTCGCGTTCATGTCGGTTGCCATCGCATTGCCGGCTTCGGCGCTTTCGTTGCGCGCTTTGGGGCTGCAGGCACTGAGCACGGCGGCGCTGCCGAGGATGGCGGCGAGTGCGAATTTGTTCATCGGATGATCTCCCAATCGTTGATCCGGATCGCGAGCGCGACCCCCGTTGCGACACTTTCGCTCCGGCACGCGGGCGGGCCTATCGAACTCGCGCAATCATGGCAAGAAAGTGGCGAAAGATTGTGGCGAGCGCCGTACCCGGCCCGCTTGACTCGCGCGCGCAAAAGGTTGCAACCTGCAACCAAACAGTTCCAATTGCGTCCGAGGAGAGCGACGATGGCGACAGCCGCAATCGACCTGACCGCCGATTTCACGGGCCCGGTGCCGATCGATCAAGCCGACCGGCTCGACGTGACCCAGCCCGAACTATACGCCGAGCATCGTTGGCACGCACCGTTTCGCGAGCTGCGCGAGCGCGGTGGTGTCTATCATTGCGAGAACGGGCGGTTTGGCCCCTATTGGTCGATCACGACCTACAAGCCGATCCAATATGTCGAGGCGCTGCCGAAGGTCTTTTCGTCTTCGTGGGAAAAGGGCGGCATCACCGTCGTCGGCGATCCCGAAGCGCTCGTCGAGGGCGAGGTGCGCATGCCGATGTTCATCGCGATGGACCCGCCGCAGCACACCGCGCAACGCCGCACCGTCGCTCCCGCCTTCACGCCGAGCGAGATCGAGCGGATGCGGATCGAGTGTCAGGCGCGTACCGCCGCGCTGCTCGACGCACTGCCGGTAGGCGCGCCGTTCGACTGGGTCGAGCGCGTATCGATCGAATTGACGACGGGAATGCTCGCGAAACTGTTCGACTTTCCGTGGGAGCAGCGTGCCAATCTGACCCGCTGGTCCGATGCACTCGGCGATGTCGAGGCCTTCAACACATTACCCCAGCGCCAGCAGCGGCTGATGACCGCGATGGAAATGGGCATGGCGTTCAATGCCGTCTGGGAATCGAAGAAAGGCAAGCCGCAGACCCCCGATCTGATCTCGATCATGCTGCATTCGGACGCGATGGCGACGATGTCCGAGGGCGAGTTCATGGGCAACCTCATCCTGCTGATCGTCGGCGGCAACGACACGACGCGCAACTCGATGACCGCTTATGCCTGGGGCCTCGCGCAATATCCCGAGGAACGCGCCAAGCTCGAGGCGAACCCAGCGTTGATCACGAATACCGTCAGTGAATTGATCCGCTGGCAAACGCCGCTTGCGCATATGCGTCGGACTGCGCTCGAGGATGCCGAGATCGAGGGGCATCGCATCCGTGCGGGTGACCGCGTGGCGCTCTGGTATATCTCGGGCAACCGCGACGAAAGCGTGTTCCCCGACGGTGACGCGATCCGCGTCGAGCGCGAGAACTCGCGGCGGCATTTGTCGTTCGGCTACGGCATTCATCGCTGCGTCGGTGCGCGCGTCGCCGAATTGCAGCTCGTCGTGCTGCTCGAGGAAATGGCGAAACGGCGGTTGCGCGCGAACCCCATTGCGCCGCCGACGCGTGTCCCCGCCTGTTTCGTCAACGGCTATCGCTCGCTGATGGTCGAGCTCGAGCGTTATTGAAACTTCAGCGGTGGTCGCGACGTATTTCGAGACGACCAAAAGGACAGTGACCATGCTCAATCGCCGTGCCGTTCTTGCAACCGCTGCTTTCGCCCCGTTTGCGACAGTCGCTTGCGCCAAGGCTCCGCCTCGCAAGTACGAATTGACGCTCACCGACGCCGAGTGGCGCAAACGGCTGACCCCGGCGCAATATCGCACCCTTCGACAAGAGGCGACCGATTCGCCGAGCAATTCGCCGTTCAACACCGAGCACCGCGCCGGATTGTTCTCGTGCGCGGGCTGTAATCTGCCGCTGTTCTCATCACGGACCAAGTTCGACAGCGGCACCGGCTGGCCGAGCTTCTTCGACCCGCTGCCGCGCGCGACGCTGACGAACACCGACCAGACGCTGGGCATGGCGCGCGTCGAGGTGGTCTGCCGCCGATGTGGCGGGCATCTGGGGCACGTGTTCGACGACGGTCCCAAGCCGACCGGCAAGCGCTACTGCATGAACGGCACGGCACTGAAGTTCACGCCGGACCGCGCGTAACGTTCAGCACAGCTGAACGTAGCAACCGGCGGCCCGGCCGGCCGGCGTCGCCCATGCGACGACCGACGCAGGCACGGCTTTGCCGGGCCCACCGGCCCCTTCCCACGTCCCGCAACCCCCCCTAATCCGCTGACATGACGCTCATCTTCTGGGATGCCGCGCTTCGTGGCGGCGCGCTCGCGCTGTTCGCGCTGCTCGCTTCGCTGTTCGTCCGCGATTGGCGGCGATCGTTGACCGCGCGACTGGGAACCGTCGTGACACTAGGAGCGTGTTGCTACATCGCGCTGATCGCGCTCGATGCGAGCGGGCCGTTCACGCCGTGGCGGCTGCCGTTGCATCTGATGAGCCTGGCGACGCCCGCGCTCTTCTGGCTGTTCGCGTCGAGCTGGTTCGACGACGAGTTTCGGCTGCGACCGTGGCACGGTGCGTTGGTCGCCTTCGTCGTCGCAATCGGGTTTCTGGCAAACTACCTGTTCTGGCTGAACGGTTTTCGCATCCTTTTGATTGCTATCGGCTGGCGCGTCGCAAGCGCGGTGCTGGTCGGTGCCGTCATCGTGACCGCGCTGCGCGGTCGATCGAACGACCTCGTCGATTCGCGGCGGCGCGCGCGGCTGGCACTAGCGCTCGTCACGGCGTTCGCCATCCTCGCGATCATCATCGGCGAGCTGCCCTTGCGCAATTGGCCGCCACCGCCCGAGTGGCGTGTCGTCAACGCGCTCGGGGTGTTCGCGCTGGCGGCGGTGCTCGCGGTGGTCCTGCTTGGCTGGCGCAACCCCGCGCTGCTTGCGGCTCCCGTGCGCCCGGCACTGGGAGCGGCGCGGCTTGAGGTCGACGATTCGGCGCTGCTCGCACGCCTCGATGCCGACATGCGCCACGATCGGCTGTATCGACAGGACGGGCTGACGATCGCCGCCGTCGCTGCACGGCTCGGTGTGCCCGATTACCGGTTGCGGCGTGCGATCAATACGGGGTTGGGGGCGCGCAACTTCAATGCCTATCTCAACGGGTTTCGCCTCGACGAAGCCGAGGCCGCGCTCGCCGATCCCACTCAGCGAGCGGTGTCGATCCTGACGATCGCAATGGATGCCGGGTTCGGCAGTCTCGCCCCGTTCAATCGCGCATTCCGCGAACGGCATGAGTGCACCCCGACCGAGTATCGCGCGCGCCACTGATCGGATTTGCGAAATCGATCGGTCGTTTTCGC
>JAYTAR010000270.1:0-9685 GCA_043737455.1 Sphingomonadales bacterium
GCGCGTCGCCATGCTGCATGCCAATTTCACCGAACATCTGGGCACGCTCGATGCCGTCAGCCGCGATCGATATATATTGCTCGATGCTCAGGACTGGATGACCGACGCGCAGCTGACCGAATTATGGACGCAGATCACGCGTACGGCCAAGCCCGGCGCGCGCGTGCTGTTCCGCACCGCCGCTGCGCCAAGCCTGCTTCCGGGACGCGTGCCTGCCGAAACGCTCGACCGCTGGGACTATCGCGCCGATGAATCACTCGATTTTACCGCGCGCGATCGGTCGTCGATCTACGGCGGTGTTCATCTCTACGTTCTCAAGGACTAACATGAGCGGTTCGGCCGGTCCGAGCGGGGCCGCGCGAATGGATGCGATCTATGCGCAGCAGCGCCACATCTATGATCTCACACGTAAATATTATCTGCTGGGACGCGATCGGCTGATCGCACGCCTCGACGTTCCGCGTGGCGGGACGGTGCTCGAGATCGGCTGCGGGACGGGACGCAATCTGATCGCGGTCGCGCGTCGCTACCCCAGTGCACGATTGTTCGGTCTCGATATCTCCGAGGCTATGCTGTCCACGGCGCGGGCAAAAATCGCGGCGGCAGGGTTGGTCGATCGGATCGCAGTGAAACAAGCCGACGCGACCCGCTTCGCCGCGTCGACGCTCTTTGGCATGACGGCATTCGACCGCGTGTTCTTTAGCTACACTTTGTCGATGATCCCCGATTGGCGAGCGGCGCTGGGGCAGGGGATCGCCGCCTGCGACGGGCGCGTGAGCATGGTCGATTTCGGCCAGTTCGAGCGGCTCCCGCCGCCGTTCGGTCGGGCCATGCGGGCCTGGCTGGCCAAGTTCGACGTGACTCCCCGCGCCGAACTCGCGGCGGAAGTCATGTCACGCGACGGAAACTTCGAGTCGCTGTACCGCGACTATGCTTGGAGCGGAGAATTGAAGGGCGGTGGACGGCTGACGGACAGCGTGACCTATCCCCTCAGCGCGCTTTCGAGCAGCTCGGCGGTCACGGGGTAGCCAAGGCCTTCCGGGATGCACAGCGTCGCGGCGCCGTCGCGCGTTTCAATCCATGGCGTCACGCATTCGATCGGGGTCGCGGCTGCATGCGCACATGCATCGGCGAAATCGCCGAGCGTCGCGAGCCGATCGAGGTTGCGGCGGGTGGGGAAGATGACGCGTACCGATCCGGCCTCTGCAAGCGCGAGCACGTCGACGGCGCGCGCCCAGAACAGACGGACGTTCTCGGTCGCGTCAACTGTCGCGACGTACGGCGGATCGGGTGCGGCAGCGATGTAGAAGCGCGTGTCGAAAGTCCGCGCTTCCTGTCGCGGCGTGGGGCACCAGTGCGCGAACGGGGTCAGCGCGTCGAGATCGAGCATCGCCCCCGTCTCTTTCAGCACCGCGCCGAACGGCGTCCCTGCCGCCAGAGCGACGCGCGCCGACGCGATGTCGAGCTTTCCGATGACGCCGATCGCCAGCCCGGTTTCCTCGATCGTTTCGCGGATCGCTGCAACGCGAGCGGCGGCGTTGTCGGGATCGAGGTCGGGTCGCAGTGCGCCGAGGACGCGGTCGCCGGGATCGACGCGCCCGCCGGGGAACACGACTGCCCCGCCCGCGAACGCCATTGCCGCCGCGCGCTCGACGAACAGGTGTTCGGGCCCGTGTGGCGTATCGCTGAACAGGATCAGGGTCGCGGCGGATATCGCTTGCGCGGTCACGCTTGGGCGGCGGAAGTGCGCTCGGCGAGGGTGCGCTCCCATGCCAGCGCGTCGCGAACGATGCCGTCGAGGTCGGCACGCCTGGGTGCCCAGTCGAGCGTCGCCAGGATGCGCGCATTGTCGGCGACCAGTGCATCGGGGTCGCCCGCGCGTCGTCCTTCATAGCGTCGATCGAGCTTCAAATTGGTCACGCGATCGACCGCATCGAGCACTTCGTTGACCGAAAAGCCGCGACCATAGCCCGCATTCATCGTGTAACTTTGCGTCGGTGTCGCGATCAGTTTCTCGAGCGCGGCGACATGCGCATCGGCCAAGTCGCTGACATGGATATAGTCACGCACCCCGGTGCCATCGGGTGTCGCATAATCGGTGCCAAAGACGCTGACCGAAGCACGCTTGCCCGTTGCCGCCTCGGCGGCGATCTTGATCAGATGCGTCGCGCCTGCCGTCGACTGACCGGTCCGCCCCGCCGGGTCCGCCCCCGCGACGTTGAAATAACGAAGCGCGGCATAATTGATCGGGTGCGCGGCGGCGGTATCGCGCAGCATCGCCTCGGTCATCAGCTTGGACATGCCATAAGGATTGATCGGGACTGTCGGCATGTCTTCGTGCACCGGTACGGTCGCGGGAATGCCATAGGTCGCGGCGGTCGACGAGAACAGGAAATGGCGAACCTTGCCAGCCACGGCAGCTTCGATCAGCGCGCGACTGCGGACGGTGTTGTTGAGATAATATTTCAGCGGGTCGGTAACCGATTCGGGGACGACGACCGAGCCGGCGAAATGCACGATCGCTCCGATTTCATGTTCGGCGATCACGGCGGCGACCGCGGCGGCATCATCGATGTTCGCCTCGAAGAACGGTATGTCGGCGGGGACCGCCCAGCGAAACCCGGTCACGAGATTGTCGATCACGACGACGCGCCAGCCTGCGTCGCGCAACGCAAGGACCGCATGACTTCCGATATAGCCGGCACCCCCGGTCACGAGAACTGCCGGTCGCGCGTTCGAAATCGTGGCATTCACGGCGCAAACCCTTTCCTCTGCGAACCCGGCCTATGCTATTCCGGTGATGATGCTGTCGAGGCCATTCGCGGCGAGTCGAACTTTGCTTTCATGAAAGTCATCTGCCGATGCGGCTCGCGATCGACGTCCTGCTCGACTATCATCTGCCCGTGGATGCCGACGTGCTGCTGCAGGTCGAAGCCGCGGCGATGGCAGATCAGCGGATCGTCTCTGAATCGTTGATCGTCACGTCGCCCGAACCGCTGCGCACTCAGCCGGGCGAGGAATCGGTGGGGCAACGCTGTTGGGCGGTGGGGCGCGGGCGGCTGACCGCTCACTACCAGGCCGTGGTCGATATCGTTCGCCCGGTCGTCGTGCTCGACCGGCTCATCGCGGCCCCGCCGCGCGATCTGCCCGGGCTGGTGTCGCCGTATCTGATGCCCAGCCGTTACATCGAGAGCGATCTTTTCGACGCGTTTGTTCGGCGCAGCTTCGGGCAGTTGCGCGGCGGCGCGCAAGTGATTGCGATGCGCGATTGGTTCGTGCACGAAATGAGCTATGTCTCGGGAGCGTCGGACGGGACGACGACTGCCGCCGACAGCTTCGTTCGACGCGAGGGGGTGTGCCGCGATTATGCCCATCTGATGGCGGCGTTCGCGCGCGCCGCACTGATTCCCGCGCGCGTCGTCTCGGTCTATGCGCCAAAGGTGACGCCGCCGGATTTCCATGCCGTCGTCGAGGTCTGGCTTGAAGGCGCG
This sequence comes from Sphingomonadales bacterium, assembly GCA_043737455.1. Classification (GTDB taxonomy): domain Bacteria; phylum Pseudomonadota; class Alphaproteobacteria; order Sphingomonadales; family Sphingomonadaceae; genus Sphingomonas_O. Next base: position 3,492 of record JAYTAR010000270.1, read on the forward strand.
TGGCATCTGATCGATGCGACCGCGATGGCCGATGCCAGTGAGATGGCGCGGATCGCGGTAGGGCGCGATGCGACCGACATCGCCTTTATGACGATCTTTGGTGCGGCCAACCTCAACGTGCAGACAGTGTCGGTCGTTGCGGAACCGGCACGTGAGCGCGTCGGTTGAGCCACGCAAAGGAGACGATCATGACCGAACCCGAAACGATCCCGGCGCAGCATCCCGATCAGACCGCGATGCAGGACGAGGCGATCGTCCAGCGCCTCGAAGAAAACCCACATGATGTCGACGCGCAGCTCGATGCCGGGCTCGACCAGTCGATGGACGCGTCCGATCCACCTGCCGCGCTACAGCCGGGCGACACCGGTGAACCTTTGCCGTCGTCTGGCTTCGACGAGGCCGCCGAAGCTGCCCTGTCGAGCGAATAGATGCTATGCGCCGAGGCTCAGCGCTTCGGCGACGGCAGCGTGCCGGATCGTTCCGCCCGCGACGTTCAGCCCTGCAGCCAGATGTGGATCGGCGGCCATCGCTGCATTGGCTCCCAAATTGGCCAGCCGAAGTACGAACGGAAGCGTCGCATTGTTGAGCGCAAACGCCGATGTGCGCGCGACCGCACCGGGCATGTTTGCCACGCAATAGTGAATGACACCTTCCTCGACGAACACCGGATCGTCATGCGTGGTCGGCCGACTGGTCTCGAAACAGCCGCCCTGGTCGATCGCAATGTCGACCAGGACACTGCCACGTTTCATCGAGCGTAGCATGTCGCGCGTGACGAGCTTTGGTGCCGCGGCGCCGGGTACGAGCACCGCCCCGATCACCAGATGCGCACGCTCGACCGCCGCCGCTATCGCCGCGCGTGACGCATATTGCGTCTTGATCTGCGAGGAAAAGAACATGTCGAGCTCGGCCAGCCGGTCGTTGTTAATGTCGTAGATCGTTACGTCCGCACGCATGCCGACGGCCATCTGCGCCGCGTTGACGCCCGAAACGCCGCCACCCAGAATCGCCACGCGCGCAGGTGCGACGCCGGGCACGCCGCCCAGCAGGACACCGCGCCCGCCCTGTTCCTTTTCGAGATAGTGAGCGCCGACCTGGACCGACATCCGTCCCGCGACCTCGGACATGGGCTTGAGCAGCGGCAGGCTCCGCTCGTTCGACGTCACGGTCTCATACGCGATACAGGTCGCGCCCGACGCCATCAGCCCCAGCGCCTGCGGCTTGTCGGCGGCCAAGTGGAGGTAGGTAAAGAGCACGTGATGCGGGCGCAGCCGCGCTATCTCTTCGGGCTGCGGCTCCTTTACTTTGACGATCATGTCCGCGGCCGCGAATACTTCCCCGGGTGTGTTCGTAATCCTCGCACCCGCGTCCATATAATCGCGGTCGCTGAAATCGATGCCGTTGCCCGCCAGCGCCTCCACGATCACCTCGTGCCCGGCCGCAGTGAGTTCGGCAACCGAGGCGGGCGTCAGCCCCACGCGGTACTCGTGGTTCTTGATCTCCTTGGGGACCCCGATCTTCATCGCTCAACTCCGTAGCCAGCGCCTATTAGGCTTCCCTAGCGTGGCGCGGGTCGCTTGTCGCGATTGCGCGATCGTCGACGCGGTGCTAACGGCCCGCGTCCGGCGCTGGGCCGGCATCAACATGGTCGTGCCCGTACATGCCAGCGCACAACGTCATCACCGATCATGACTCCGATCACGCTCACGCCATCGCCGGAAAAACCCCGCTGCTCGCGCTTGGGGCGATCGGCGTCGTGTTCGGGGACATCGGCACCTCGCCCCTTTATGCCCTGAAGGAAACCTTCGTTGGGCATCATCCGCTGCCCGTCGACATGTTTCATGTCTATGGCATCCTCAGCCTCATCTTCTGGACGTTCCTGATCGTCGTCACGCTGAAGTACGTGCTGGTGGTGATGCACGCCGACAATAAGGGCGAGGGCGGTAGCCTGGCGCTGCTCGCGCTGATCACGCGCAAGACGCCGGGTGCCCGGCCGTGGTCGCTGACGATGCTCGCCGTGCTTGCCACGTCGCTGTTCTTTGGCGACGCGATCATCACGCCGGCCATCTCGGTATTGTCGGCGGTCGAGGGGCTGATCGTGGTTGAGGACGGCTTCAAACCGTTCGTGCTGCCGATCAGCATCGTCATCCTGATCGGCCTGTTCCTGGTGCAGTCGCGCGGGACCGTCGCCATCAGCCGTTTCTTTGGTCCGATCGTCCTATTCTACTTCCTCGTGCTGACTGTCCTTGGCGTGGTGCATATAGTCACGCGCCCCGACGTGCTTTATGGCCTGTCCCCGCATTACGCCGTGCTTTTTTTCAGCAATGATCCACTGCTGGCATTTCTTTCACTCGGTGCGGTGGTCTTGGCGGTAACAGGAGCCGAGGCCTTGTTTGCCGACATGGGCCACTTCGGCCGTCGCCCGATTGCGCTTGCGTGGCTTTTTGTCGTCTTTCCTGCGCTTATCCTCAATTATCTCGGCCAATGCGCGCTGATCCTCAACACTCCTGCGGCGATCGAGAATCCCTTCTTCCTGATGGCGCCCGAGGCGCTGCGCCTGCCGCTGGTGATCCTCGCGACCCTGGCGACGATCATCGCCAGTCAGGCACTAATTACAGGCGCGTTCTCGGTCGTGCAACAGGCGGTGCAGCTCGGCCTAATGCCGCGCGTCCGGATCGCGCACACGAGCGAGAGCGCGCTTGGTCAGATTTACGTGCCGATCGTCAATTGGACGTTGCTCGTGCTGGTGATCGGCGTCGTGTTGACGTTCCGGGAGTCGACCAATCTGCTTGCCGCTTATGGTTTCGCGGTGATTGGCACCATGTTCATCACAACCTGTCTGATCTCGGTGCTCATGGTTCGTGTGTGGCAATGGCCGATGTGGCGCGTCGTCCTGATCGCGGGATTGTTCTTTATCGTCGACGGCACTTATCTGGCGGCGAACATCATCAAAATTCCACAAGGCGGGTGGTTCCCGCTCGTCGTCGCGGTCGTGGCGTTCACGCTGCTGACGACATGGGCGAAGGGTCGGCAATTGATGATCGGGCGGATGCGCGAAGGGGCGATGCCGCTGAAGATCTTCATCGATTCGGCCGCTTCTTCGGCAGCGCGCGTGCCGGGGACCGCAGTGTTCATGACCTCCTCGGCGGAAGGCGTACCGCCGGCGCTGCTACACAATCTCAAGCACAACAAGGTTATCCACGAACGGGTGCTGCTGCTTACGGTCAAAATCTCCGACGTCCCTTATGTGGAGGAGGGGACGAGCTGTCGTCTCGAGGATTTGGGGCAGGGGTTCCACCGCCTCATCGTCCGCTACGGCTTCATGCAGGAGCCCGATGTTCCCGCCGCGCTTGCACGCGTGACGAGCTGCGGCCCGGCGTTCAAGATGATGGATACCAGCTTCTTCCTCTCGCGACAGACGCTGCTGGCTTCGTCGCGGCCCGGCATGGCGATCTGGCGCGAGCAATTGTTCGCGTGGATGCTGCGTAACGCGGAAGGCGCGATGGAATTCTTTCGCTTGCCGACCAACCGCGTCGTCGAGCTCGGCTCGCAGGTCGAAATCTAACACACAACCAAAAGGGCGCCGCTGCTTGGTGCAGCGACGCCCTTCGTCTGGATCATTGGGAAGAAGCTTACTTCTTCGCGTCGATCGCGTCGGCTTTCTTCTCGGCCTTGTCCTGGACGTTATCGGCCATGGCTTCGGCGTTGTCGGCCTTGTTCTCGAGCATCGCGGCAGTGTTGCCGGTGGCGTTGTCAGCCATCGCTTCGAGGTTGTCGGCGGTATTCTCGAGCGCCATCGCGGCATTGTCGCCGGCGTCGACGACGTTCTGCGCTTCAGGCGACTTGGTGCAAGCGGCCATCGACATCAGGCCGGCGGCAGCGAGAACGAATGCGAATTTCTTCATTCGGGTGCTCCTATCAAGTAATGGGCGTGCGGCCTCGGCGCCGACGCTTATTGCCTCATAACGGCCACAATTACGCCGTCAATCCCATATTACACTAAAGTTGCGGTGATTGGTTTTCACGTTGCGGTTTAGGCGCGACCCTCGCGGCCATCGCGGATGCATGTGCACCGTTCGTTGACCGATGTCGGGCATAGAGTGACGATGTTCGCGCGCCTTTCCCTGCCGCCGCTTTGGGCGATCGTCGCGCTCGGGGTCGCGCTGCGGTTGCTGCTGATCGTCGCGCTGCCACAGTCGCCTTATTCGGATGGCGCGTGGTACGTCGAACGGGCGCGCGAGCTGGCGGCAGGCCTTGGCTATCAGGAGGGCGGTCATCCCACCGCATTCTGGCCCGCAGGCTATCCCGTCTTATTGTCGGTAACGATGCGCGCCTTCGGCCCGTCGTTGGTCGGGGCAATGCTGTGCAATCTGGTCGCGGCGGCGGCAACGATCATGCTCGTCGCGTGGTTTGGGCGACGTATCGGCGGATCGCGCATGGTCGGCCAGCTCGCCGCACTGGGCTACGCGCTTTATCCCTCACATGTCGCATATAGCGGTGCCGCGATGGCAGAGGTTGTTTCGACCGCACTGGTGCTCGGCGCAACCGCAGCGATGGTTGCGGCGCGCGGGCGGGCAGGATGGCTGATCGGTGCGGGGCTGTTGTTCGGGGCGGCCACACTCATGCGTGCGCAATTCCTGTATTTTCCAGCGGGCGTTGCGATTGCCTTATGGTTGATGCCACGCGCCGCGAACTGGCGCCGTACCGGCATGTCGGCGCTGCTCGTTTATCTCGGTATGGCGATCGCGATCGCGCCGCTCACGCTACGCAATCACGCGGTGTTCGGAGAGTGGATTCTGATCTCGACGAACGGCGGAGTCGCGCTGCGCACCGGCGCAAGCGACGACGCCACCGGCGACCATCTCGACTGGAACGCCGCACGCTGGGCCGCCGAGGGCGTTCCGTTCGAGCGCCGCGTTGCAGACCAGGTTGCGGCTGACAAGGCCATCCGCGCGCACGCGACGGCCTGGATTGCCGCGAACCCGGCTCGCTGGGTCGCGCTGATGCCGGTCAAGGCGTTCGCGCTCTGGGCAAAGGATACCGACGCGTTCTGGGGCTTGCAGGGCAGCTACCCGCAGGCGGCGACGCCGATCCGACTAGTGGCGGGCGCGAACCAGGCCTTCTACCTTGCCGTCTTGCTTGCTAGCCTGCCATGCCTGTGGACGGGCTTGGTCGGCCTCTTCCGTCGCCAGCAAAGCGCCGCGCTGCTAATCTTGTTCCTGATGCCGTCCTTTGTGACGCTCGTCGCCATCGTCTTCACCGGGCAAATCCGCTATCACTTTCCCGCAATGCCGTTTCTAATCGTCGCGGCGGCGTGGACGCTGACGCAGTGGCGCAGCGCACGGATGACAGGGCACGCGCGCGCCGCTAGTTAGGCGGCGATCCCACCACCCCTGCCGAAAGTTCCTGCCCCGTGGCCGTGCAATATTCCTATGTGATGAAGGGTCTGACCAAGACCTTCCCCGGTGCGCCTAAGCCCGTGCTGAACAACATCCATCTGCAGTTCCAGTCGGGTACCAAGATCGCGATCATCGGTGTCAACGGCGCCGGCAAGTCACAAAACTCTTTCCAAACGCCTTGCTTTAGACTGTCTTTATCCAATACATTAATGGTGTCGGTTTCATAAATTTTATAGGCAACAATGGATTGCGCGCATAAATTTTTTCTGCAAAAAAGCAAACAGGTAAATAACAGAGATATGGAAAGCAGGTTTTTCAGTACTTAAAATTGATTAAATTTGCGGTTATAGTCAAATTATTATGTTAGAAAAAATAAACAATCTGCTTTTAGAAATTGAAGAATTTACTGCTCAAAGTAAAGATCAGGTAGAGGAATACCGCTTAAAATGGTTGAGTAAAAAAGGCAGGATTACCGCATTGTTTGACGATTTTAAAACGGTAGCGCCGGATATTAAACGCGAGGTTGGACAAAAACTAAATGAATTAAAAAATAAAGCTCAGGAAAAAATAAACGCTTTAAAAGAAACACACGATGCATCAACGAGTGGTGCATCCAACCAACAATTTGATCTTACACTACCTTCCGATCCTACAATTCAACTCGGCTCCAGGCATCCGCTTTCTATTGTAAAAAATCAAATTGTAGATGTGTTTGCACGCATTGGTTTTACAGTGAGTGAAGGGCGTGAAATTGAAGACGACTGGCATAATTTTACGGCATTGAACTTGCCGGAA
>JAYTAR010000271.1:0-3942 GCA_043737455.1 Sphingomonadales bacterium
CGATGCAGTCGAACCCTTGCTTAATACCAACGTTCGTGAAGCCTGACTCACGCGGGTGATTCCCAAGAGGCCGCTGATGTGATTGTTGCTTCGGCTGGAACCGCCTCACCGATCAGCCATGGCGCATCATGTCCATTGGACTGTGCCAATGGGCGCATGGGTGACGGTCAATGAGAGTTGGTATAAGCTCGTCGATCCGGACGACTGCGGCAGCCGGGTCGATCTCGACGCAGGTGTCGAACGGTTCTTCGGCCGACAGCACGGCAAGCTGCGGGCTTCGCGGGCCAGGCAGCGTTCGAGAAAGATCACATCGATACGCACCGGTTGTTCGAGACCTTCGCGCAACCCCCGGCCGGAATCGATATCGAGAGCAAACGCAGCGGCAGGGCAGACCTCGATCGGACAATTGCGTCACTTGGCGTTGCGTATCTTCAAGATCGATCGCAGTCTGATGCGCGATGCGGTGATCAACGAGTGCAGCAGGAAGATCCTCCATTCACTGACGGATTTGGGTCATGAGCTTCGATTTATCGTCGTAGCGTGAGGCGTCGAAAACCGTGGCAGAACTCGCCTTGCTGCGCAGTTTCGGCGTGCCGCGCGTGCAGGGCTTTCTGCTGGCCCGGCCGGTAGCATCGGCGGACCTTCAGGAAGCGATCTCAGCCGGGCTCGCCGCGCTTCGCCGACCGCGCGGCCTGTGCGAGTTAGGCGATGCGCCAGCGAACGGGGCGAGCCACGGGTTCGCGACAGCGACGCGCGTGTTCTCGTGTTAAGCCGTGATGCCGTGAAGCGATCGGATTGTATCGTGAGGCGCAGGGGTTGGTGTTGGAACTCGAGATTGGTAGACGGTTGCATTATTCGTTTTCCCGGCACAAACCATGCCTCGCTCCACGCGTACGACCGTGACGTTGTCGACACTCAGGTGTCGGTATCGGACTGATTTCGCTCCTGTATGTCGGCAAAGTGAAATTCGAGACTAGCGACATCGATGCTGCAATTGCCGCTCTTGTGGATGCTGCGCGCGATCATCATGCCGCGGTCGGCATCCCGGGAAGTCTGTTCTTCACGGGTATTTAGCTCGCACAGATCCTGGAGGGCGAAGTCGCGCCACTGCGCCGCTTGCTCGCGAATATTTCTGTAAATCCGCGTCATTCTGACATCGTTGATGCGAAAGATTAGCCGATTGAAGAGCGGCTCGGTCAAGATTGGGCGTTGGCGTATGCGGGGCGCGCCGCCTACGTCGGTCGCGCAATCACGAACTGTTTCGACGAAGCGTTGCGGAGCGTGATCCCTGATATCGGTCAACTGGTCCGATGAATGCTCAAAATTGCGACAACCGACGTTGTCACGCAATCGGAAGAGTGAAGCGAAATATTGCGCCGCCCTTAATCGACCGCTCGTACCAGATCTGGCCGCCGTGTGCTTCGACGATTGTCCGACTGATCGACAGTCCGATACCCATGCCGACCGGTTTGCTGGTGTTGAACGGCAAAAAAAGTCGTGCGGAGCGTTCGGCATCGACGCCGGCGCCGCTGTCGTGAACCGCCACCTCGCAGTAGCCGTCCTCTCGAGCCTTCGTCTCGATTAGGATCGAGCGAAATATCGTTTGGTCGGTCGCCTCGACGGCATTGCGCAGCAGATTGATTATGACCTGCTCGATCTGGGTACGATCGACCGAGACCGTCGCCGCGCGAGGGTCGAAACGTTTGTGATAGGTGATGCCAAGTGTCGCGGCGTCGAGCATGGCAATGTCACACGCCTCGTCGATCAGAGTCGGCAAATCTTCCGAGCGCCGGGCGATGTCGCCACGCGTAACAAAATCACGAAGACGGCGGACAATCTCGCCCGCGCGCACTGCGTTCTGATCCGCAGCGATCAGGGCGTTGATGAGGTCTACCGGCGTCGCCGACGCTGTCGCTTCGACCATCTTGCGGCAACCTCGCACGTAGTTGGTAATTGCTGACAGCGGCTGGTTTAGCTCATGGGCGATGGTCGCTGCCATGGTGCCCATCGCACTTAAACGCGAGACGTGGATCAGGTCGGACTGAAGCTGCTGCAGTTGCAGCGCCGACTGACGTTGATCGTCGACGTCCTCCACCGTCCCGTACCAACGCAGCACCGAGCCATCGGGCGCAACGCGCGGCGCGGCGCGCCACCGCATCCAGCGGTACTTGCCATCGTGCATGCGCGCGCGACTCATGAAATCGTGCGACACAGCCCGCCGCACCGCATCGTCCCACGCCGCAAACGTCCTCTCGGTATCGTCTGGATGCAACCATAGCTGCCAATCGCCGGAAAGACTTTGCGCGAGCGACGCTTTCGGGTCGGCAAGCCAGGACTGGCCTATCGTAAGTATCTTGCCATCGGGACCTGCGGTCCACGGCACCAGCGTGCTAAGTTCGATCGTATGCCGGTAGCTGGCGAGGCTTTCGTCGAGCAATGCCTGCGCGGTACTGCGTTCCTCAATTGCTCGCGTCAATTCAACGGTGCGCGTCGTCACGCGCGCTTCGAGCGTTACTGCCAGGCCGCGCACTTGTTCCTCGGCGTCCCTCCGCGCTTCCAGATAGACCCGCGCGTTGCGCTGCCGGTCGCGGGCGCGTAGCGCGGCGCGGGCAGCGCTGACCAACGCAGTTGGATGGAGCGGGCATTCAAGGATCGTGACGTTGCCGAGCGCAGCACTGGCACGCGCGCCGCCACACGCAACCGTCGACCGTGTCGCCAGAATGATGAACGGGCAGTCGGACCAACTCGGTTGCGCCGCCAGTACCACGCTGGTCGCGATTAAATCGGCGTCGCTCAATGCGTCGTCTGTGATGATGGCCGCGCTCAGGTCGGCCCGCTCGATCGCCGCGATCAGTTCCTGCGGCGTGGCGATAGCGCAATGTATATCTCCGCCACGCAACTGCGCTTCGATAACCCGGGCGTCGCGGCCCTGCGGTGCGATGATCAGCAGGCAGTCCACTCTATCAGGCGACCTCGTCGAAGAGTTTGACCGTGCCCGTGTAGATAGGGACCTGCGCCAGCATACCGGAAAAGTCCTCGAGTACCTCGCCGACGTGAACGCCCGACCTGTCGAAGGCAAGTTCGCGAATCGTTCGCTCGTGGCAACCGGTGCGTTTCTTGATCACCGAAATTGCGCGTCGGATGGTTCCTGCGGCCTCGAAGAAACGCACCAGGAACACCGTGTCGGCAAGATAGTTCAGGTCGATCGACGCCTGCGACGAAGCGACGATATTCGTCTGAGCGACGGTCAGTATCGTCACGACGTTCAACTGATTGAGATAGGCCCGGAGTTCGTGAAGCTGCAGCAGCAAATGCGCCTCGTCGGGCATCGCATGCAGATACCCCGAAAGCGAATCGAGAACGACCGCCGTGGTGCCCGCGTCGACTTGCTGCCGGATCAAACCTGTCAGCTCGCCGCATGGAACATTGGCCGGATTGATCGCGGCGAAATTGAGCTTGCCGCTGTCGAGGTGACGCGTCACGCTCAATCCGACGCCTTCAGCCCGGCGCGCAAAATTGCGTCTGGTCTCGTCAAAGCTGACGAAAAATACCGCTTCGTCGCTGTCAAGATGATCGATAAGCAGGCGCAGCGCGAGGGTCGATTTGCCCACTCCCGACGGCCCTAGAATAAGTGTTGTCGTGCCGCGTTCGAGGCCGCCATCCGACAGCGCGTCGAGCGCCGCAAGGCCGCTCGGCACAGACAGCCCGGCGATCTCGCCGGCCTCGACCGCCTCGGCAACGAGGCGCGGATAGACGTCGACGCCGCCCTGCCGGATAACCATGTCGTGATAACCGCCGCGGAACGCTCGACCCCGCATTTTCAAGACCAGCAGCCGCCGTCGGTCGCCACCGTAGGCGGGCGCAGCGTGTTCGAGGCGGACTACCCCGTGTCCGATGCTGTGCAGCACCAAGTCCTCGTTCGGCTGACTCAGGTCGTCGAGC
>JAYTAR010000272.1:0-3927 GCA_043737455.1 Sphingomonadales bacterium
TCCTGCCACGCGAATGCGGTTACATTGGCGATGCGACGGCCGAGCCGCACGATGTCGGCACGCGCAAAGCTGTCGACCATTCGACCGCCACGCATGAAGTCGACGGTGATGCTCACCGGCCGAATAACAGCATCGTCGGCAAGCGTCGCCGCCAGTGTCACCCATGCCGCATTTTCGAGCAGTCCCGCGATCGCGCCGCCGTGGAGAAATCCCGGCCGCCCCATCATCGCGTCGACGCCAGGAAGCGTCAGCACGATCCGGCCACCGGTGTCGTCGCGCACGAGACCCAGGGTGCGGGCATAGGGCGAGGAAAGCTCAGCCATCGGTAAACATGTAAGTGCCCGCCACATGCGCGACCGGCCGCGTGGGATCGCCGTCATGTGCTTCCCCACGGATGAACGCGATACGCTTTGCCAATTTATAGCATTCGCCGCGCCCGTACACCGGCTTGCCGGGCTCGGCAGGACGCAGATAGTCGACGCGCAGGTCGAGCGTGGCCTGTGGTCGCCAAACCCCCGACTTCAGCCAAATCGAGATGCTTGTCGCCATGTCCATCAGCGTGACGATCGGTCCCGAGGCGAGGACACCAGTCGCCGCGTCGCCGACCAGAGCCTCGCGGTAGGGCAGCACCAATTCGCACCAGTCGTCGCCATGCGCGTGGTAACCGACGCCGATAAGGCCATTGTGCCCGAAGTTACCGAGCGAAGCGATGAATCGCGCCGGATCGAAGGTGTCGAGCATTGTTTGCCGTAGCCGCCGCATGACGTTCGCGTAAACCCCGTGACAGACGCGCGCCCGCAGCGCTATCGTCGCTGCGGGAGAGATCGATGCACCCTCATGTTCACGCCGCCGCCACGCCCGACAAGGCGGCGGTGATCGTCGCCGAAACCGGGGTGGTGATCACTTATGCCCAACTGGACGCCGCATCGAACCGCGTCGCGCACGCTTTGCGCGCACGCGGTCTTGCGCCCGATGCACGCGTCGCTCTGTTTCTGGGCAATGTTCCCGAATATTACGCGCTCGCCTGGGGTGCGCAACGCTGCGGCCTGCGCTTCGTATGCATCTCGTCGAAGCTGACGACGCCCGAGGTCGATTATATCCTGGCCGATAGCGGTGCCGAGGTCCTGATCGCCGATGCGACGCTCGGTGCCGTCGCGACCGCGCTTGCCACGCCGATCGCACGCTACAGTCTGGGGGGCGCCTTGTCGGGCTTCGCGCCGTGGGAAGCCGAGGTCGCGGGCATGCCTGCAACGCCGGTCGCCGACGAGACCGCAGGTGCCGCCATGCTCTATTCCAGTGGCACGACCGGACGCCCGAAGGGCATTCTGCACGCCGCGCCTGTCGATCGTGCAATCGATGCGATGACGCCGCTGACGATGCTCGCGGCGGGATATTTCGGGCTGAACGGCGACAGCGTCTACCTCTCGACCGCGCCGCTCTATCACGCGGCACCGCTCGCCTGGACGATGACGCTGCATAAGCTGGGCGGCACGGTCGTGCTGATGGAAAGGTTCGATCCGCAGGCCGCGCTCGCCTTTATAGAGCGCTATCGCTGCAATGCCGGGCAGTTCGTGCCAACACATTTCGTGCGCATGCTGAAACTGCCGCAGGACGTGCGCGATCGATATGACGTGTCGTCGATGAAGGTTGCGATCCATGCCGCCGCGCCGTGCCCGGTGCCCGTAAAGCGCGCGATGATCGAGTGGTGGGGCCCGGTGATCGACGAATATTATGCGGGTACCGAAGGAAACGGCTTCACCGCGATCAAGGCCGTCGAGTGGCTCGCGCATCCGGGCTCGGTCGGGCGCAACATGGGCGAAGCCAAGCTTCATGTCTGCGACGACGACGATGTGCCGCTGCCGCCGGGGGTCGAAGGAACGATCTGGTTCGAAGGGCCGCGACCGTTCGAATATCACAATGACCCGACACGGACCGCCGCCTCGCGCAACCGCCATGGCTGGACGACGCTGGGCGATGTCGGCCGCGTCGATGACGAAGGCTATCTGTTCCTGACCGATCGCAAGAGCTTCATGATCATTTCGGGCGGCGTGAACGTCTATCCGCAGGAGATCGAGAATCTGCTCGTCACGCATCCCAAGGTCGCCGACGTCGCGGTGGTCGGCGCACCGCACGACGAGATGGGCGAGCAAGTCGTCGCGGTCGTGCAGCCGTCCGATCAGGCCGAGCCAGGCGATGCGCTCGCCGCTGAGCTGACCGCGTTCTGCCGCGCGAGCCTTTCGGGCGTGAAGATCCCGCGCCGCATCGACTTCGTCGAGCAACTACCGCGTCACGACACGGGGAAACTCTACAAAAGGCTGATCCGCGATGCTTATTGCAATGCGCCCGTGGCTCCGGCGCAGACCGGTGCCGCGGGCAGCTGAGCGTACTTTATCGATAGCGGCCCCGGCCTCCGCCGGGGCGACGGAGGATTAATGACCGACCGAGTAAGTATCACCGTCGCCGATCATATCGCCGACGTATGCCTGACGCGCGGCGATAAGATGAACGCGATCGATCCGGCGATGTTCGAGGGCATCGGCGCGGCGATCGACGCGCTGGCGACGCGTGACGACGTGCGCTGCGTTGTCCTGTCGGGCGAGGGGCGGGCGTTCTGCGCGGGGCTCGACATGGCGAGCATGGCGGCGGGCGGATCGGGCACGGGCGTCGAGCGCAACGATCAGGGGAGCATCCTGCCGCAGCATGTCGCCTGGGGCTGGCGGCAGTTGCCAATGCCGGTGATCGCCGCCGTCCACGGCGTCGCGTTCGGCGGAGGCTTCCAGATCATGAGTGGCGCCGACATTCGCGTCGCGGCACCGGGCACGCGCTTTGCGATCCGCGAAGCCTATTGGGGGCTGGTCCCCGACATGGCGGGCTTTGCGATCTGGCGCGGGCTGGTGCGCGACGACGTGCTGCGCGAGCTTGCCTTCACCGCGCGCGAGTTCGACGCGGCAGAGGCGCTGCACCATGGCTTCGTGACACGCATCGCCGACGATCCGCATGCCGCCGCGATGGCGCTCGCGCACGAGGTCGCCGCGCGCAGTCCACACGCGATGCGCGGGATAAAACGTCTGTGCAACGCCGCGCACGACACCAACGCGCGCGCACTCCTCGAACTCGAGACGCGTGAACAGATGGCCGTAATCGGCCAGCCCAACATGATGGAAGCCGTCGCAGCCCACTTGGGCAAGCGCGCGCCCGTGTTTGTAGACTAAAGCCTCGAGTTCGCTGCGACGAAGCGATTGACTTGCCCTGCGTCGCAGTGCACCCAAGTCATGTCACGTGCGTAATGAGGTATTTGGCACGCGAACTTACTTGTGCTGCGCGACCACTACCGGGCGCGAGCGCACAAACGGAGAGTGAACAATGCGCTTAGTTTCAGGAACGATTGCCGCCGCACTACTGGCGTTCAGCGCGCCGGTACTTGCCCAGAATGACCCGACCACTACGGGCGACTTTACCACGATGAGCATGATTGAGTTGGCCGATGGGGGCACGACAGCCTATCTGACCTTCCTAGCGGGCCAGTGGCGCAGTCAGCAGGAATTTGCCAAGTCGAAGGGCTGGATCAAGGACTATAAAGTTTATTCGAACGTCGACCCGCGCAAAGGCGAACCCGACCTCTATCTCGTCACGACCTACGCCACGATGCCCGACGCGGCAGAGGTCAAGCGCCGCGAGGTAGCAATGCGCGACTTCTTCAAACGCGACGACAGCAAGCTCGACGCCGAGTCGATGGAGCGAGGCAAGATGCGCACGCAACTCGGTTCGATGCTCCTGCGCGAGGTCGTGCTGCGCTGATGCTTCGAGGCAGGTGTGCCTCGACTGGCGCACCTGCCCCATGCGCTTGCTGTCAGGCGGTGACCCGCATCGCTTCGAACTTGGGCAGGAACTCCGCAGGAAACGGCACCGGCCCGGTCGCGTCAGTAT
>JAYTAR010000273.1:0-23943 GCA_043737455.1 Sphingomonadales bacterium
CGGCACGCGCGCGACCGCATCACCGCTTAAACGGATCCGCATACGCGCCGATCATCGGTACCGCCACTTCCTCGCCATTGGCGATCCGTTCGGCGAGCCTGGCCGCGTCTTCGCGCTCTTGGCGGAGTTGGCCGATCAGCGCGTCGCGGTCGCCCTCGAAACGGGTATCGACCGCCGGCGCCATGCCCGCCGCTTTGGCTGCCTTGGCGATCGTTGCGTCGAGCTCACGCTGCGGGCACAGGCCCAAAGTCACGGGATCCTTGGGCACAATGTTCGCCATGTTCCAGTGGCTCTTGTCGCGGATCGCGGCGATCGTGTTGCGCGTCGTGCCGATCAGCTTGCCGATCTGGCCGTCGCTCACCTGCGGATGATTGCGAATGATCCAAGCGATGCCGTCGGGCTTGTCCGACCGCTTGCTGACGGGTGTATAGCGCGGCCCTTTGGTGCGACCAGCGGGCTCGGGCTCGCGGTCCATGCGCAGCACATGGTGCTCGTCGGCTTGTCCGATCTCGATCTCGGCCATCGTCAATTCGTGCGCTCGCAGCGGATCGCGCCCAGTCAGTTTGGTCGCGGTCGTGTCGTCGGCGATCGCCTGGACCTCGAGGATGTGCAGTCCGCAGAACGTCGCAATCTGTTCGAAGCTGAGCGAGGTATTGTCGACCAGCCACGAAGCGGTCGCATGGGGCATGAGCGGCTGGGCCATCGCGCAGGTCTTTCACTGATAAAGAAAGGGCCGCCCCTTGCGGAGCGGCCTCGAAAACGCGCAGTCTAGTCCCAGCGCTGGCGAAGGGCAAGCGTTACGCGACGGAAATTAACGAAACCGCCGCCCTAGGCTGCGCGGGCAAGCGGTGGCGCGGCGGCGACGAGCGCTACCAGAAATTGCGCGGCGCTGGCCTGCCAGGTGAAGGTGCGGCCATAGAGAGCGCAATCGGTACGATCCCTCGTCAGGGCAGCGGCGATCGCCGCGTCGAGATCGTCGTCGAGCGCGCCGGTTGCGGGGGTGACGATGTCGACCGGCCCCGACACGGGATAGCCCGCAACCGGCGTACCCGACGCCAGCGCCTCGATCATGACCAGTCCGAACGTATCGGTGCGGCTGGGAAAGACGAAGACATCGGCCCCGGCATAGGCCCCCGCGAGTGCCATCCCCGACAGCGCGCCGAGGAAGACCGCATCGGGGTAGCGCGCCTCGAGCATGGCGCGCGCGGGCCCGTCGCCGACGATCACCTTCGTCCCCGGTTGCGAGGTCGCGAGGAACGCCTCGATATTCTTCTCCACCGCCACGCGCCCGACGTAAAGCTGCAACGGCCGCGGCAGATCGGCATAGGCCGGGTGCGGCGGCACGTCGGGCGCAAAGGCGTCGAGGTCGACGCCGCGGGTCCACGGGCGCGTGTGCGCGATACCGTGGCGGCCGAGAATCGCACGGACCGAGGGCGTCGAAACCAGCACCGCCTGCGAGGCGGCGTGGAACCAGCGAAAATAGGGCCATACCCAATCGGCGCCGATGCCGGTGCGCGCCGCGAAATAATCGGGGAATTGCGTGTGATACGCGCTGGTAAAGCGCCAGCCATGACGCAGGCATGACCGTCGCGCGGCAAGACACAATGGCCCTTCGGTCGACAGATGCACGGCATCGGGCGCAAAACGCATCAGGCGTTCGCCGACACTGCCCGCGCTTGCCACCGCCAAGCGGATCTCGGGGTAAGTCGGGCATGGCAGCGAGCGGTAGAGATCAGGCGAGATCACGAGCACCTCATGCCCCGTCCGCTCGAGCTCAACCTTCGTCGCCATCAGCGTGCGCACGACGCCATTGACTTGCGGCGTCCAGGCGTCGGTGACGATCGCGATCCGCTGGAACTCGGGTCGGCGAAGGTCGTGATCGCCCATGACGCGTCAGGCCGCGATCTTCAGCTTGGGACGTATCGCATCGCGTTTGGCCATTTCGTCGACCCAGTGGATGACTTCCATCCGACCATCGAAATGCTCGACCAGCGCGGTACAGCCCTCCACCCAGTCGCCATCGTTGTAATAGGTCACGCCTGCGATCGGGCGTTCCTCAGCATGATGGATATGGCCGCAGACGACGCCGTCGACACCGCGCAGCGCCGCTTCGTGCGCCACCGCATCCTCGAACCGGCCGATGAACTCGACCGCGTTCTTCACCTTGTGCTTGGCGGTCTTCGACAGCGACCAATAAGGCTTGCCCAGCCAGCTGCGCACCTTGTTAACCGCATGGTTGCAGCGCATCAGCGTGGCGTAGGCCTGGTCGCCGACAAACGCGAGCCAGCGATGGCTGAGCATGATCGCGTCGAATTCGTCGCCGTGGAGCACGAGCAGCTTGCGCCCATCGGCGGTCGTGTGGATCGCTTTGCGCCGGATGTCGACGCCGCCAAAGCTCATCCCTTCGAACTGGCGAAACATTTCGTCATGATTGCCGGGGATGTAGACGATCCGCGTGCCGCGCTTTGCGCGTTTCAGGATGCGCCAGATGATGTCATTGTGCGCGGCGGGCCAGTAGAACTTCTTTTTCAGGCGCCACCCGTCGATGATGTCACCGACGAGGTACATCGTCTCGCTGTCGGTGGAATCGAGGAAGTCGATCAACAGCTCGGCGGCGCACCCGCGCGTGCCCAGGTGGATGTCGCTGATCCAGATCGTGCGGAATCGGCGACGTTGACGATCGGTTGGCGGCTCCGGAATGCTCGGCAACGACGCCGAGAAATCGGTCAGGTCGGTGTCGAAGGGCACTCGCGTTATGGCGTCCATCATCGCTCCTGTGCGTTTCGGCACTCCACACTCCTGCGCGTGTGGCGGCGAATTGTTACAGCTTGATTCTCGTTTCGTGTCGTTCGCGCGACACTGTCAAGCACTAAGGCTTGAGAAAAGTTGCACGGGCGCTAGCGTGCGGCGAACTGCCGGGCGAAATGGATCTCGATCGCGCGCCGCAGCGTGCGGGCGATTTCGGCCCGCCCTTCTTCCGACGAAAGCCGCTCGGCGTCCTGTTCGTTCGTCAGATAGCCCGCCTCGAGCAGGATCGCAGGCGTGTCGGGTGCCTTGAGCACCGCGAAACCGGCCATCTGGTGGTACGCCGGCCGGAACGGCATGGTGCGCGCCTCGCGCCGGACGAGGTCGGCAAAGCGTGCCGACGTGTTCATCGTCTCGCGCTGCGCCAGGTCGATCAGGATCGACGAGACATCGGTCGTCTCGCGCCCCAGATCGACGCCATTGATGATGTCGGCGCGGTTCTCGCGTGCGGCATAGGCGGCGGCGGCGCGCCCCGAGGCGACTTCGGAAAGCGTGTAGATCGTGGCGCCCGAAGCCTCGCTGCCCGGCGCGCTGTCGGCGTGTATCGAAATGAAGAGATCGGCTTTCAGCGAACGCGCGACCTGCGCACGTTCCTGCAATACGAGGAAAGTATCGGTATCACGCGTCAACGCCACGCGGACGCGACCACCGGCGAGCAACTCGTCGCGCACCGACCTTGCCAGCGCAAGCGTCAGGTCCTTCTCGCGCGTTCCGCTTGCGCCGATCGCGCCCGGGTCATGCCCGCCGTGCCCCGCGTCGATGACGACGAGCGGTCGCCCGGCCGGCCCCGCGATCCGTGGCGGCGCCAATCCTGCCTTTGCTGCGGCCAGCGGGACGGTGATGCTGTACCGGCTGCGCGGCGGCGCGGCGCGGCTTGCGACGGGCGGCAGATAGATCTTGCGCGGGGCCGCGATCGCATCGGCAATGGCGTCGTCGCCGATCGGTGCGAGTTCGAGCACGAGCGCGCGCCCATCTTCTGAAAAAGCGCCCGCGGTTATGCTGGCGGGCGTGTTCAGGTCGAAAACGATCCGTGTCGATCCGGGCGACGATGCGCCCTGTCGGATCGCGGCGACCAGTCCGGCAGGCGGCCCTGCCGTGCCGCGATCGGTGCCGACGACGTCGATGGCGATGCGGTCGGGCCCGGTCAGGATAAAGCTTGTCGCGCGCTCGACGTTATCGTCGAAGCGGACGGTGATGCGCCCTTCTTCGACGACGATGCCACTGACCTGGCCCGCCATGGCGGGCGCCGCGATGACGGAAAAGAGCGCAAGCAGCATCGACACGGCCGCCTTATGCCGCGCCACCCATGGCGCGGTCCAGATGCTTGGCATGGCAAACGAATCCCCGTCCTGCTCGGTTGATGTCGACAGGGTTTAGGGTTGCGCCGTTCCGGTGCGGTTGCAGGGTTGGGTTAACGTGCGATTTGCCACGAACCCGGCAACGCCGCGGTTTCCCGGGCCCCTGTTGCCGTCATGCAAACCCGCTGCTAGGTCTGCGTCGCGGGGAAAGGCATGCAGCCGCTACCCGCGTTGGCTTTGCGCATCTCGCGCGGCCTTTCAGGTTGACGTTCGCATGGTTTCCGGCTCTCCGCGCAATGCCCCGATCGCCACGTCGGCGAGGGTATCGTGCCGGACCGTCATTCCCGCAATCGCTGGGCAGCCCGTACGAACGGACACGCAATCGCTCTCGTATTCAGACAACAACCGCTGCGGCGGCGCGCCCGAGGCCGCGCCATTGCTCCGCGGCCCAACATCAGGCGCGCGGGGCACACCCCGCCGCGCCCGGAGACATTCAAATGACAATGCGCATGCTGATCGACGCGCGCCACCGGGAAGAAACCCGGGTCGCGGTGGTCAAGGGTAACCGAATCGAGGAATTCGACTTCGAATCGGCCGAGCACAAACAGCTCAAGGGGAACATCTATCTGGCCAAGGTGACGCGCGTCGAGCCGTCGCTGCAGGCCGCGTTCGTCGATTATGGCGGCAATCGTCACGGGTTCCTGGCGTTCAGCGAAATCCACGCCGATTATTATCAGATACCAAAGGAAGACCGCGAAGCGCTGTTGCGCGAAGAGGCCGAACATGCGGCCGAGGAAGAGCGGCTGCGCGGTGGTCATGACGACGATGATTATGACGTCGACGCGCCCGACATGCCCGACGCGCGCAGCGACGATCACGGTGACGATGATGGCGACGACGGCATCGACGAAGATGCGGGCGATGAGGACGCCAGCGAAGAGCGGGCACCGCCGGCGCCGGCGATCGCGAGCGGAAACGGCATCGACGAGAAAGCGGCCGAGAATCTTCGCGAAAAGCGCATGAATCTACGTCGTCGTTACAAGATCCAGGACGTGATCCGGCGGCGGCAGGTGCTGCTGGTGCAGGTGGTCAAGGAAGAGCGCGGCAACAAGGGCGCGGCGCTGACCACCTATCTGTCGCTGGCGGGCCGATATTGCGTGCTGATGCCCAACACGTCGCATGGCGGCGGGATCAGCCGCAAGATTTCGAACGCCGCCGACCGCAAGCGGCTGAAATCGATCATGGCCGACTTGCAGTTGCCACGCACGATGGGGTGCATCGTCCGCACGGCCGGGCTGCAGCGCACCAAAGTCGAAATCCGGCGCGACTTCGACTATCTCGCGCGGCTGTGGGACGAGATCCGCGAAAACACGCTCAAGGCGGCGGCACCAGCGCTGATCTATCAGGATTCGGACCTGATCAAGCGCGCGATCCGCGACATCTACAATAAGGATATCGAAGAGGTCGTCGTCGAAGGCGGCGAAGGCTTTGCGCAGGCGCGCCAGTTCATGAAGCTGCTGATGCCCAGCCACGTCCGGCGCGTGCAGGCCTATGCCGACCCGGTGCCGCTGTTCCAGCGTGCGCACGTCGAGGACCAATTGGCAGCGATGTACAATCCCGTCGTCCAGCTGAAGTCGGGCGGCTATCTGGTCATCAACCCGACCGAGGCCTTGGTATCGATCGACATCAACTCAGGGCGCTCGACGCGAGAATATGGGATCGAGGCGACGGCGGTCGGCACCAACCTCGAAGCTGCGCACGAGATTGCGCGCCAGCTACGATTGCGCGACATGGCGGGGCTGGTCGTCATCGATTTCATCGACATGGAAAACAGCGGGAATATCCGCAAGGTCGAAAAAGCGATGAAGGCCGCGCTCGCCGATGATCGCGCGCGCATCCAGGTAGGGCGGATTTCGTCGTTCGGACTGATGGAAATGAGCCGCCAGCGGTTGCGCACCGGCGTGCTCGAGGCATCGACGCGGCAATGCCCGCATTGCGAGGGCACCGGACTTGTCCGGACAGCTTCGTCGGCGGGGCTGTCGGCGTTGCGCATGCTCGAGGATGAAGCCGGACGCGGTCGCGGCAATCGCCTGGTGCTGACCGCGAGCCGCGAAGCCGCGCTCTATGTCCTGAACCGCAAGCGCCGTGAGCTCGGCGAGATCGAAGAACGCTATGGCGTTCTGATCGAGATCGTCGCCGATACCGAGGAAGAAGGCGCGCGGATGACGGTCGAGGCATCGGGCCCGCCGCCAGCCTATACGCCGCGGATCGAGGCGCCACCGGTGTTCGAGGACGACCCCGACGACGACGAGATCGACGAGGAGATCGAAGAAGAAGAAGAAGCCGCCGAAGCCGAGGAAGCGCCACGCGGCGACCGCCCGGCGCGGGCCGCGCGCGACGACGAAGGCGGGGAAGCCGGACGGCGCAAGCGGCGTCGACGCGGACGACGCGGACGGCGCGACGAGCCCGCGCGCGAGGGCGATCCGGTCGGGGACGAAGCGGCGGCGGAGACCGACGATCCGCTGGTCGAGGCTGACGATACGATCACTGCGGATACGGTCACCGCGGATGCGCCTGCGCGCGAGGAAGTCGGCGCGGAGGGCGAGCGACGTCCACGACGGGGACGGCGTGGTGGTCGACGCCGGCGTGGTCGCGACGATGCGCAGCCCAGTGGCGATGAGGCGGCGGACATGGCTGCGAGCACCGACGTAGCAAGCGATGACAGCGACGTGGCAGACGCTGCTCCGGTGATCGCGGCTGAGCCGGAGGCCGAGCTCGCGCTCGACGTTCCTGCAAAGCCAAAGCGCGTGCGCAAAGCCAAGGCCGATGCCGCTGCTCCCGCCGACGCGGTCGCTGACATCGTCGAGAAGCCCAAGCGCACGCGCAAGGCAAAGGTCGTGGCGGACGAGGCCGATGCGCCTGCGACCGACCAGCCCGAGCCCAAGCCCGAGGCGGCGGCTGTGGCTGAGCCAGCGCCTAAAGCCGCACCCAAGCGCACGCGCAAGCCAAAGGCCGAAGTGCCGCCAGCCGAAGCCACGATCGACGGGGCCGAAGCTGCGGCGGCACAGCCGGTGCTGGCGCTGTCCGAGGCCGCTCCGGCTGCGACGGTCGGCGCGGACGCCGCGACCGAGCCGAAGCGCGGTGGCTGGTGGCAGCGCACTTTCGGCGCGAACGAGTAAGGCTTGCGCCCGTCATGACGCGCAATCGACATGACGGGGCAAGCCGCTCACTTACCGTTCAGGCGCCACTGCGCTACACGGTGACGATGCGCGCCATCCATCGTCTCGTCGCCGTGGTGCTCGTCGCCACGCTCGTCACGCAACCCGCGATGGCGCAATCGATACTGCGTGACGCGGAAACCGAAGCGTTCTTCCACGAGATCGCCGAACCTTTGGTCGTGGCCGCTGGTCTTGGCGCGAAGAACGTCGATTTCGTGCTGATCGGCGACAAGGAAATCAACGCCTTCGTCGCAGGCGGTCAGGTGGTGTATATTCACTCGGGGCTGATCGAAGCCGCGACCAGCGTCAACGAAGTGCAGGGCGTCATCGCGCATGAATTGGGTCATGTCGCGTCGGGCGACGTCATCCGCGTCAACGCGGGCGCGAGCGAGGCGACGGGGATCACGTTGCTCTCGCTGCTGCTCGGCGCGGCGGCGATCGCAGCGGGGGCGGGCGATGCCGGAGCCGGGATCCTGATGGCGGGCCAACAGGCCGCGATGGGCAAGTTTCTCGCTTTCACCCGCACGCAGGAATCGGGTGCCGATCAGTCTGGACGGCGATATCTGGCAAAGGCCGGGATCAGCGGCAAGGGCATGATCAGCTTCTTTCGCAAGCTGCAGGGGCAAGAGTTCCGCCTGCAGGTCGCGCAGGACAATGCCTATGACCGGACGCACCCTTTGACCGGTGATCGCATTCAGGTGTTGCAGGATACGATGTCGCTCGATCCTTCCTGGAACAAACCAACCGACCCCAAGCTCGAGGCCAAATTCAAGCGGATAAAGGCGAAATTGTTCGGCTTCATCAACGAGCCGGACGATACGCTGAACCGCTATCCCGTCGCCGACTTGTCGGTACCCGGACGCTATGCGCGTGCTTATGCCTATCATAAGCAGGCATTCGTCGAAAAAGCCGTTGCCGAGACCGACGCGCTGCTGACGATCGCGCCGCACGATCCGTATTTCAGTGAATTGAAGGGTCAGGTGCTGCTCGAGTCGGGACGTCCCAAGGACGCGCTCGTCGTGCTGCGCGACGCGGTGCAGCGCACGAATTATCAGCCGCTGATCGCCTCGATGTTCGGCCATGCGCTGATCGCGACCGAGGACAAGGCGAATTATCCCGAGGCCGAACGCGTGCTGCGCAACGCGGTCGCGCGCGACAATGAGAACCCGTTTGCCTGGTACCAGTTTGGCGTCGTTTATTCGCAAAGAGGCGATACCGCGCGCGCGGCGCTAGCGAGTGCCGAGCGCGCGTCGTTGCAGGGGCAGGTTCCACTGGCGTTGCGCAACGCCGAAATTGCCATGGCCGGACTGACCAAGGGCACGCCCGACTGGATCCGCGCACAGG
This sequence comes from Sphingomonadales bacterium, assembly GCA_043737455.1. Taxonomy (GTDB): domain Bacteria; phylum Pseudomonadota; class Alphaproteobacteria; order Sphingomonadales; family Sphingomonadaceae; genus Sphingomonas_O. Next base: position 8,666 of record JAYTAR010000273.1, read on the forward strand.
ACATCGCGATGGTGTCGAAGCCCGAGGGCAAGGGCAAACGGGGCAAATCGCGCGGTGGCGGTTAGCAAAAGGGACCTTATGATCGGATTATTGGCTGCAGCGGTTGGTGCGGCGGTGACCGTCGCCGCAACCGGGGCATTGGTTCCGGCAACGACCCCCAACAGAGCTACGATCGAGGCGATCGTGCGCGACTACATCCTCGCCAACCCCGAGATATTGCCCCAGGCCATGGAGCGACTGCAGGGCCGCGAAACATCAAAGGCGATCGAAACGAACCGGTCCGCGCTCGAGACGCCGTTCCGGGGAGCCTGGGAAGGCGCGGCCACCGCCGACGTGACCCTCGTGCAATTCTTCGATTATCAATGCGGCTATTGCCGTGCGTCGTTGCCCGATATCGACCGGCTGTTGCGTGAGGATCGCAAGCTGCGGATCGTCTATCGCGAACTTCCCGTGCTTGGTCCTGCAAGTTCGGCGGCGGCATTACTCAGCTTGAAAGCCGCCAGCGATCCGGTGCGATACGGACGTTTCCACCGCGCCGCTTATGCCGCGGGGCGGCTCGACGACAAGGCGCTTGGAGGGCTTGCGCGACAGTTCGATATCGCTGGCGATGGGGTGCCAGACCCCGCGGTCAGCCGTGAGATCGAAGGCAACACCCGATTGCAGAACGCATTGCGGGTTACCGGGACGCCGACCTGGGTGATCGGTGACAGGATGCTGGCAGGTGCGGTCGGTTTCGATGAACTGAAATCCGCGATTGCCGAGGCGCGAGCGGCTCGCAAATAGCTCAGCCGGGCGTCCGGTACGGCACGAAGTCGCCGACCGAGCATGCGCCCATCACACCCGCGCCGCCGCGATCGACGATACGCACGATGTCGCCACGGCAGATCTGCGACCCGCGAATGTCGAACACTGGATAAGCATTCCAGCTTAGCTGGCTGCACCCGTTCAGGTCGTTGCGATAGCTGAGATTGCGGCCAGCCTTGTAGAGGATCGTGCCATTGTCGAACGTCTGCGAGTCGCGCGCGTTGATCACGCTGAGGCATGTCTGCGGCTTGCCCGCGACCTTGCCGGCGAGCGCCTTTTCGAGCTTGGTATCAACCGCCGTACGCTCGCGGTCGCGCGTCGTCGCGCATGAAGTGAGCATGATGGGGAGGGAAAGTAAGAGCCACTTGTTCATCGCCGTAACTCCTTGCCAGAATCTAGAAAACGTCTTTTGCCGCGCGCCGTTCCGCAAGCTGAGCGATGGTTGCGGCGCGCATGAACGGATTTGTCGCCAGCTCGAGTGCGATCGTCGTCGGCACCGTCGCTTCACCACGCAGGCGCTGCGCCTCGACTTCGGCCAGCCGCGCGGCGATGGCTTGGTTGTCCGGCTCGGCGACCCGGGCGTAGCGCGCGTTCGCCAGCGTATATTCGTGTGCGCAATAGACGTTGGTCGCAGGCGGCAGCGCACCCAGCGCGCGCATGTTGGCGAACATCTGGGCAGGGGTCCCTTCGAACAGCCGCCCGCAGCCCATGGCGAACAGCGTATCGCCGACGAACAAAGTCTCCTCGCTGGCGAAGTGGAACGCGATATGGCCGGCGGTGTGCGCGGGCACGTCGATGACCGTCGCGGTCAGCGCGCCTAGCCGCACGCGGTCGCCGCCTGCCACCTGAACGTCGAGTGTTGGGATGCGTGCCGCCTCGCCAGCGGGACCGGTGATGGTACAGTTGGTTGCCGCCCTGATCGCGGCATTGCCGCCAGTGTGGTCGGGATGCCAGTGCGTGTTCCAGATATCGGTGATCGTCCAGCCGCGGTCGGCGGCGGCAGCCAGCACCGGCTCGGCCACTGCGGGATCGACGACGAGCGTCGCGCCGGTGTCGGGCTCGTGTGCCAGCCAGACATAATTGTCGTGCAGCACCGCGACCCGGACGATCTCAAGCGGCATCATAGCCATCCGCATTGAATTCGATCAGGCAGAAGCCGTGGCCGAACGGATCGGCGAACATCGCGAGGCGGCCATAGCGGTGCATGGTCGTCCCCTCCTCGACGACGGCACCAGCCGCAACCGCTCGAGCGCTGGCCGCTTCAAGGTCGTTTACGACAACGTCGAAGTGCAACGGCGACCAGTGGCGCGCGTAGCGACGCTTGTCACCGCCCGCCGGGCCGATAGTGGTGCCCGCGTCTTTTTGCAGTAGAAATACACGAAGGTTCGCAGAGCCTAATTCGACGAACTCGGCGTCGTAGCGTCGCGCGACGCTCAGCCCGAAAGCGGACCCGTAGAAGGCCTCGGCGGCGGCGATGTCGGGCACGTCGATGTTGATGATGAGCTCGGTCATATCACCAGCTCCCCATATTGGACATCGACGCCCAGGGCTCGGCGGGCGGCAGCGCAGGGCCCGCTTGCAACAGCTCGACCGAGATGTTGTCCGGACTGCGCACGAACGCCATGTGCCCATCGCGTGGTGGCCGGTTGATCGTGACACCACCGTCCAGCAGCCGCTGGCAGCTCGCGTAGATGTCGTCGACGCGGTAAGCGAGATGGCCGAAGTTGCGCCCTTGCGAATAGCCAGCTTCGTCCCAATTGTGCGTGAGTTCGACCTGCGCGCCCTCGTCGCCGGGGGCCGCGAGAAAGATCAACGTGAAGCGCCCCGCCGGATTGTCGATCCGGTGCAGCTCGGTCAGCCCGAGCAGTTCGAAGAAAGCGACGCTGGCCTGCGGGTCGGACACGCGCACCATGGTGTGGAGGTATTTCATCGCCTTGGAGATACCCCTCTTCCCCGAGCGAAGCGAGGGGGAAGAGCGATGCTGCGCTAATGAAAGTCGCGTGACTTGGGCAGGATGCGCACGTCGCGCGGATGGCGGCCGCCGGCGGGTAAGCTGCTGCCCTGCGACGCGGCACAGCGCCATGGCTGCTCGGGCAGGTCGACCGAGGGACGCGCACCCTTCTGGTGCAGCGGCGTCTTCAGCGTGTCGGCACGGCTGAGGTCCTGTTCGAGCGCGTCGTCGATCGACAGCCGCGACAGTTCCTCACTGCGGTCGTCGATGCGGTTGACCATCAGATGCATCACGCCTTCGGGGCTGCGCTGCACCTCGCCGTGCGCGACCATCAGCCGCGCGGCCATGATATTGCGCCGCTGCGCCTCGAACGTGCGCGCCCAGATGACGAGGTTCACGACCCCGGTTTCATCCTCGAGCGTCACGAAGATCGCGTTGCCGTTGCCCGGACGTTGGCGCACGAGCACGACGCCCGCCACGCTCGCGCGCGCGCCGCTCCTCAGCTGTGCATAGTCGGCGCAGGTCTTCACGCCCTCGCGCGCGAACACGTCGCGAACGAACGCCAGCGGATGCCCTTTGAGCGACAGCCGCATCGTCTGATAATCGGCGGCGACATGTTCGCCGTCGCGCATCGCGGGTAGCGCCACCGCTGCTTCGGCGCCCAATTCGCGTGCACGCGCGGCGGCGAACAGCGGCAGCTCGCCGGTCGGGGTGCGGCGCACTTCCCACAAGGCTTCGCGCCGGTCGAGCCCAAGCGAGCGGAACGCATCGGCATCGGCGAGCAGCCGCAGTGCCGGTGCCGGCAGCACGGCATGGCGCGCAAGGTCTTCGATACTGGTAAAGGGGCGATGCGCGACGATGGCGTGCGCCCAGGGTTCGCGGAACCCGTCGATCTGGCGAAACCCCAGGCGGACACATAATTCCTCCCCGGCACGGGGAGGTGGCACGCGAAGCGTGACGGAGGGGCCTCTCCCATCGCACACAATCTCTGGTGGAGAGGCCCCTCCGTCGGCTTCGCCGCCACCTCCCCGGTCCGGGGAGGAATGCTCACAATCATTGTCCCACGCGCTCGCGTTGACGTCGATCGCGCGGACGTCGATGCCGTGCTCGCGCGCGTCGCGGACGATCTGCGCGGGCGCGTAGAAGCCCATCGGCTGCGCGTTCAGGATCGCCGCGCAAAACACCGCCGGGTAGCGGCATTTGAGGTAGCTCGACACATAGACCAGCCGTGCGAACGACAACGCATGGCTTTCGGGAAAGCCGTAGCTGCCGAACCCCTGGATCTGGCCGTAGCAGCGTTCGGCGAAGTCCTTTTCATAGCCGCGCGCGACCATGCCGCCGACCATCTTTTCATAGAATCGGTCCATCCGCCCGACGTGGCGGAACGTCGCCATCGCGCGGCGCAGCTGGTTCGCCTCGCCGGGCGTGAACTTGGCGGCTGCGATACACAGCTGCATCGCCTGTTCCTGGAACAGCGGCACGCCCAGCGTCTTGCCGAGCACGCGTTGCAATTCGTCGGCATGGCCATGGTCGGGATGCGGCGACGGGTAGGAAACCTGCTCGCGCCCCTGCCGCCGCCGCAGATACGGATGCACCATGTCGCCCTGGATTGGCCCCGGGCGCACGATCGCCACCTGGATGACGAGGTCGTAGAGGACACGCGGGTTGAGCCGCGGCAGCATGTTCATCTGCGCGCGGCTTTCGACCTGGAATACCCCCACGCTGTCGGCGCGGCACAGCATGTCGTAGACGTCGGGCTGATCCTCGGGGATGGTGTCGAGGCGGTATTGCTTGCCCAGATGCGTCTCGATGAGCGCGAACGCCTTTCGGATCGCGGTCAGCATGCCGAGCGCGAGCACATCGACCTTCATCAGGCCGAGCGCCTCGATATCGTCCTTGTCCCATTCGATGAACGTGCGGTCGGCCATTGCGGCATTGTGGATGGGGACGGTCGCGTCGAGCCGGTCCTGCGTCAGCACGAACCCGCCGACGTGCTGCGACAGATGCCGCGGAAACATCAGCAAGCGCTGCGTCAGCGTGTTCAGCCGCGCGATCTCGGGGTTCGCCAGGTCGAAGCCGGTTTCCTCGATCCGCTTGTCGTCCATCGTGGCGGCAAAACTGCCCCAGATCGTCGAGGACAGCCGCGCGGTCACGTCGTCGCTCAGGCCCAGCGCCTTGCCCACCTCGCGCACCGCGCTGCGCGGGCGATAATGGATGACGGTGGCGACGATCCCCGCGCGCTCGCGGCCATAGCGGCGATAGATATACTGCATCACCTCCTCGCGCCGTTCATGCTCGAAATCGACGTCGATGTCAGGCGGCTCGAGGCGTTCTTCGGAAACGAAGCGCGAGAACAGCAGATTGTAGCGCGTCGGATCGACCGAGGTGATGCCAAGCAGATAGCAAACCGCCGAATTCGCCGCCGATCCGCGCCCCTGGCACAGGATCGGCGGATCGACCGAACGCGCGAACGCGACGATGTCGTGGACGGTCAGGAAATAGGGTGCGTAGTTGAGCTTGCGGATCAGCCCGAACTCCTCGTCGAGCAGGTCCTGCATCGCGCGCGGAATGCCGTCCGGATAACGCTCGCGCGCCTTGGTGAGCGTCAGCTCTTCGAGCCAGTCCATCGGATCCCACCCGGCGGGCACGGGTTCGTCGGGATATTCGTAGCGGAGCTGGCCGAGGTCGAAGCCGATGCGTGCGAGCACGTCTTGCGTCGCGGCGACTGCTTCGGGCGCATCGGCGAACAGGCGCGCCATTTCGACGCCCGATTTCAGATGTCGCTCGGCATTCGCCATCAGCCGCTTGCCCGCCGCGTCGATCGTCGTCTTTTCGGCGATGCACGTCATGATATCGTGCAGCGGTCGGTCTTCGGGGGTCGCATAGAGCGGTTCGCCGACCGCGATCAGCGGCACGCCGGTTTCGACCGAGAGCGCCTTGAGCGAAGCCAGCTTGCGCCGGTCGCGGCCCGAACGCGGCATCGCCGCGCCGATCCAGACCCCTGCTGCTTGGTCGTTGAGTCTGCCCCAAAATCCGTCTCCCCGGCGCAGGCCGGGGCCCAGCCGCCTATCCGCCGTCCAGTTCGCTAGTCGCACGACATTCGTTGGGCCCAGGCTTGCGCCGGGGAGACGAAAATTGGGAGCCGCCATGATGATCAGCAGCAGCCCTTGCGCGAAGTCGAGCAGATCGTCGAAACGCAGGTCGCACTGGCCTTTCACGACGCGCAGATTGCCGCGTGTCAGCAGCTGCGTCAGCCGCCCCCAGGCGGCGCGGTCGCTGGGGTAGGCGATGATGTCGGGCGTGCCGTCGCTGAACACCAGCCGTGCCCCGGTGACGAGTCGGAACGTTGGGAAGGGGATGCCCGCGTCATCGGACTTTTCGCGTGCTTCGCGCAGCGCGCTCCACGCCCTCACCACGCCAGCGACGCTGTTAACGTCGGCAATGCCGATCCCGTCGTGCCCCAGTTCGATCGCGCGCGCGACCATGTCGGCGGGTTGCGACGCACCGCGCAGGAACGAGAAATTACTGTGCGCGGCGAGTTCTACGAAGTTCATGCCGCCCCCAAGGACTTCCCCGAGCGCAAGCGAGGGGCTGTTTCGAGCGAAGCGAGAAGGCCCGCGGTGGGAGACCTCGCTTCGCTCGGCCCAGTCCCTCGTTTCGCTCGGGGAAGCCTCGTCATGCGAACACGCCGTGGACGTACCAGTCGGGGTTCGGCTTTTCGGTGCCGTACAAACCGTGGCGAAACACCCAGTAGCGGCGACCGCGTGCGTCCTCGATGCGGTAATAGTCGCGCGTCGCGCCGCCCTTGCCGGGCTCATGGCCGCGCTCGCGCCGCCACCATTCGGCGGCGATGCGTTCGGGGCCTTCCTGCCGCACCACCTCGTGCATCTGCCGTCGCCAGCGAAAGCGGCGCGGCGGGCCGTCGGGAACTTCGGCGACCGCCTCGATGCGTTGCGGCGGGTCGAACAGGTGGATCGGGCGCAGCGGTGGTTCGCCGGGCTCGGGCGCGTCCCAACCGCCGACGGCACGCGCGGCGACGGCGGGCAGCTCTAGCACTGCCTGTTCGGGGATGTGCGTGTCGGCAGCGGCGAAGCGGCGGACGCGCTCGCGCCCCAATCGCGCCGACAGCCGGTCGACGAGCGCTGTCATCGCAGCGCTCGTCGGTGGCGCGGCGAGGCTGGGCAGCGCGATCTGTTCGGGCGCGAGCGGCTCGACGACGGGCACCGCAAGCCGGATCAGGTCATAGCCGAAGCCAGGATCGAGCGGGTCGGCAAGCGCTTCGATCCGCTCGCGCAGCAGGCGTTCGACGATGGCGGGGTCGCGCGTCGGCGCCGCGGTCTCGACCCAAGCGCGCGCGACATGGCCGTCGCTGCGGAACAGCGCGACCGTGAACGCGCGCCCGCCACCGCCGCGCTTGGTCAGCTCGACGGCAGCCTCACCGGTCAGTCGTGCGATCGTGGCGAGCGCGGCGTCGACCGTCGCGATCGGTTCGGCAAAGCGCGCCTCGACCGTGACATCGGGCGGCGCATGGCGTGGTACGATGCGCCGGTCGTGCCGACCCATCAGCCGTTCGACCAGGCCAGGGAGATCCTGACCAAAGCGTGCGGCGAGCGCGGCGGCGGGGATCGCGGCGACTGCGCCCAAGGTCTTCAACCCTGCGCGCCCCAGCGCCATGCGTACGTCGGGCGCAACGCGCAGCGCGGCGAGCGGCAGTGCGGTGACATCGTCGCGGGCATATTCGGCCAGCGCGGTGGCGGCCTCGGGCGTCGTGGCGTGCGCCATCTGCGCGGTCAGTCCTAGTGCGGCAAGCCGCGCGGCCAGATCGTCGACCAGCCCCGCCACGCCCCGGTAAAAATGCGTGCAGCCGGTCACGTCGAGCACCAGCCCTGCGGGAGGATCGACTGCGACGGAGGGTGTATAGCGATCGCATGCCTCCGCCAGCCAGTCGAGCAGCGCGGTATCAGCTTGCGGGTCGTGGTCGAGGACGGCCAATTCGGGCACCCGCGCGCGCGCGTCGGCGAGCGTCAGCCCGACCTCGAGCCCCAACGCCAGCGCGCGCGTGTCGAGCGCGGCGACGCGCATCGCGCCGCGCTGCTTCTCGACGAGTGCATAAGGGGCATCAGGCGGCGCGTGCCGCCGCGCTCGTTCGGACGACAGCAGCGGCAGGTGCAGGGCAAGGTACAGACGCGAAGCTTCGGGTATCACGGTTCCACTCCAGGCGGGCATCGAACCCGGGCAAGCCACCGCGGTGGCGCAGCAGCGTCAGATCGAAAGTGGGCTGGCCCGGGGCATTGGCGGCGAGCGGCAGCGACGGCGCGGCGGCGATCGACCAGCGCGTCTCGGCCGCGCTTGGCATAGGCATGCCGCCGACGCGCAGGCATAGCACCAGCACGCCGCGCGCGCGTGCCGCAAGCGCAAGCCGCCGCGACGCAGTAAGATCGTAGAGCGCAGCGGTGCCATGCAGTTCGACGACGATCGCGCGCGCACTGCCGTGGCGCACCCCATCGTCGGCGGCACGCAGCACGCCACGATCGTCGTCGGGCATGACGAGCAGCACCGCATCGGGATCGCCACCCAATTCTGCGATACCGTGCGCGTGGAGCGTGCCGGCGGTGCGTTCGGCACGGCGCGCGCGTACCCACAAAGTCGGACCGTGCACCGATCCCTGACGCGTGACCGCAAGCGTCAGCAGAAGCGCGAACGCCGCCGCCGCCGTCGTGTCGTCGGGTGCGGCCGCATATAGATCATGGAGTGCCGCCGCTGTCAGCCCACCGCCGAGCCGCTCGTCGACCGCTTGCGTGCCTAGCCCAAAGCGCGCTTCGCCGACGGACATAGGCGCGCGGAGGCCGAGCACCGCAGCAGACCGAATCGGGCGAATCGACGACATAAGTTCATGATATGTTCTTTTTACGAGCACTGCTAGCGGGGGTTTGCCGCTACTTTACCGCGTAACCGTCGCCACCAGAGCTCGACCGGTCCCGCCGATGCGCCAGCGATTACCGCGTCGAACGCCGCCGCGTCGGTGCTCGCTCGAAACGCTCCCTGTGCGGCGACATCGCGCCAGCGTTCGACGATCACGAACAGCGTGTCGTCGGTTGCGTCGCGTGCGATCGCATAAAGATCGCAACCCGGCATCGCGCGCGCTGCCGCAATGCGCGCGCACAGACGGGGCAGCAACGCAGCGATCGCAGAGCGCTTGAGCCGCACCGTCACGAAGTCATGCGTTGCATCGGGCACGTCATAGGTCGCCCGAAAGCTTTTCGCCGGTATCTCGAGAATGCGCGTTACCGTCGACCCTTCGAATGCGTCGAGCTGCGCACCGAGCACACTTGCGGTCTGCATCGCGATATTGAACGCCGGCATGTGCCCGCCGATCAAATGCGCGGCTTGAGTGGGGCCGTCGCGCCACCGTTCGACGACACGCAGACATCCCGGGGTATCGATATCGCTGCCGATGACATAATCGAGGCAACCTTCCAGTCGACGCACGACGCGCGTGTGCCGGACCAGAGCGGGTCGCAAACGGTCGACGTCGCCGGGGCGAGTCTGCAGATGGCCGATTACCAAGACTGTCACTGTGCTCGTCACCTCCACCCGGAGCGATGGTTGCGCGCGCCGAATGCCTCTGTTAGTCGCGCAAAATTGCCATTCACAGGCCGAATTCGACCGTTATGCTAATTTCTCCCGCCTATGCGCAGGCCGCGAGCGCCGCTGCCGCGCCCGACGGCTTCACCGCATTCATCGTCAACATCGCACCGCTGATCCTGATCTTCGGCGTGTTCTGGTTTCTCGTCTTTCGACCGCAGCAGCAACGCGCCAAGGCACAGGCGGCAAAACTCGCTGCGGTCAAGCGCGGCGACCAGGTCGTCACCGGCGGTGGCCTTGTCGGCAAAGTCGTAAAGGTCGACGATGAGTTCGTCGAGGTCGAACTTGGTCCCAACATGCGTGTGAAGGCGGTGAAGGTCACGCTCAGCGACGTGACACCATCGGGGTCGGCGAAGCCGGCGAACGACTGATGCTCGATTTCCCGCGCTGGAAAATCTGGCTGGTCATCGCAGCGACACTTATCGGCGTCCTCCTTGCCGTGCCGAACTTCTTTGGCGAGGCGCAGGTCAAGGCGTGGCCGAAATGGGTTCCGAGCGCGCAGTTCAAGCTTGGGCTCGACCTGAAGGGCGGTAGCCACCTGCTGCTCGAAGCCGATACCAGCGATGTTGCGCGTCAACGGCTGACCGTGATGGCCGATGCGGTGCGCGATGCGATGAAGCGCGCCTCTCCGCGCATCGAGATCGGCGATGTCGCGACGCAGGACGGTAACCTCACCCTCTTCGTACGCGACGTGGGTCAGATCGACGCGGCGGTCGAGGCCACGCGCCGCTTGTCGCAACCGGTCGGCGTCACCGGACAGCGCGACTGGGACGTGGCGGTCGTCGATTCGAACCGTATCGTGATGACGCCGACCAAGGCGGGGCTCGACAAGGCGCTCGACGATGCACTCAACACCGCGCGCGAAGTCGTCGCGCGGCGCATCGACCCCAATGGTACGAGCGAAGTTACCGTTGTCCGCCAGGGCGACACGCGTATCCTGGTACAGGTGCCGGGCTTGCAGGATCCCGAAGGGTTGAAGGCGCTGCTCGGCAAAACCGCCAAGCTTGAGTTCCGCCTCGTCGACCTGGTTGCCGACGCAACCGAGGTGGCAAAGGGCAATGCCCCGCCCGGCAGCCAGATCGTTCCCTATCCCGATAATCCGGGCGGTCCGCCCACGATCGCGGTGCAGCGAAAGATACTTGTTTCGGGTGATGAGCTGACCGACGCGCAGCAGGGCTTCGACCAGCAGTCGAATGCGCCAGTCGTCAACATCCGCTTCGACAGCCAGGGCAGTCGCAAGTTCGCGCGCGTCACTCAGGACAATACTGGCAAGCCGTTCGCGATGCTGCTCGACGGGGTCGTGCTGTCGGCCCCCAACATCAACGAGCCGATCCTGGGTGGCCAGGCGCAGATTTCGGGGCGGTTTACCGTCGAAAGCGCGAACGCGCTCGCGATCAGCCTGCGCTCGGGCAAATTGCCGGTCGCGCTGAAGGTCGTGGAGGAGCGCACCGTCGGCCCCGACCTCGGCGCCGATTCGATCCGCAAGGGCGTGATCGCGGGCATCGTGGCGACGATCGCGCTGATCTTCTTCATGCTGATCACCTATGCGCGTTTTGGCGTCTACACGACGATCGCGCTGGGCGTGAACGCGTTCCTGATTTTGGGAATCATGTCGCTGTTCAACGCGACGCTGACGCTGCCGGGTATAGCCGGTTTCGTGCTGACGATCGGTGCCGCGGTCGACGCCAACGTGCTTATCAACGAGCGCATCCGCGAGGAACTACGGCGCGGGCGACAAGTGCTGACCGCGGTCGAATTCGGCTTCAAGGAAGCGAGCCGCGCGATCTTCGACGCCAACATCACCAACGTAATCTCGGCGGCGATCATGTTCTACTTCGGTACCGGCCCGATCCGCGGCTTTGCGGTCGTGCTGATGATCGGCATCGTCACCTCGGTGTTTACCGGCGTCACGCTGACGCGGTTGCTGGTCAAGGACCATCTCCAGCGCAACCGCCCCAAGGAGCTGGTGTTGTGACGGCCCCCACAGGCCGTCACCCCGGCCCTTCGACTGCCTTCAGGGCAGGCGCTCAGGATGAACTTTGGCCGAAGGCCAAAGGTCGGGGTCCCCTTCCGCCAGCGACCCCGGCCTGCGCCGGGGCGACGAGTTTCTGATATGGCTCTTATCCCCTTCAAGCTGATCCCCGACAACACCAACATCCACTTTCTGAAGTGGCGCAATGTCGCAATTGCGATCTCGCTGGTGCTGATCGCGCTGTCGGTGGCGCTGATCGCGGTGAAGCAGTTCAATTACGGCGTCGACTTCGTCGGCGGGCAGATGGTGCGCGTCACCTTCGACAAGCCCGCCAACCTCGACGATTTGCGCACCCGCGTGAACGCGCTTGGCCTGGGCGACGCGTCGATCCAGCAATTCGGCGACCCAAATACCGTGACGATCCGCCTGCAAAAACCCAGCGACGTCGAAGGCGCGGCGAACGCGGCGGCGGTCAAGTTGAAGGGCGCGGTAACCGCGGGCTATCCGACCGCGAAATTCGGCTCGGTCGAATCCGTCGACGGCAAGGTTTCCGACGAACTGCTGCGCACCGGGCTCATCAGTCTCGCGCTCGCGATGGCGGGCATCTCGCTCTACATTTGGTTCCGCTTCGAATGGCAATTTGGTGTGGGTGCCTTGTTCGCGCTGTTTCATGATGTCGCGCTGACACTCGGCTTCTTCGCGCTGACCCGGCTCGAATTTAACTTGAACGTCGTCGCCGCGCTGCTGACGATCATTGGCTATTCGTTGAACGACACGATCATCGTCTATGACCGCATCCGAGAGAATCTGCGCAAGTATCGCAAGATGGACATGGAAGCGTTGCTTGACCTGAGCGTCAACGAGACGCTGTCGCGTACGATCGTCACGTCTTTCTCGCTGATCCTGACGCTCACCTTGCTGCTGCTGCTGGGACCCGAAGTGATCTTTGGCTTTACCGCCGCGATGCTACTCGGTATCTTCATCGGCACTTTCTCGTCGATCTATGTCTCGGCGCCGATCCTGATCTGGCTCAAGGTGCGCTCGGACAGCTTTCTGCCCAAGGAAGCGCGCGCCGGAAATGCCGAACGCGTGACCGCGCGCAAATCGGAGGAGGGCCAGGTCTGATGGACCTGCGCCGCGCGGGACCGATCGAGGGACCGCAGCTGACGGGGTTTCGCGGCACAGCACTGCTGATCGACGGCGAAGCATGGGCGGGCGCGGTCATCGTCACCCCGACCGGCTTGCGCGCGTGGGACGGCATCGACCCGACCGCCGCTGCCGACATCGACCCACCGCCCGAATTCATACTGTTCGGCAGCGGCCGCACGCTCGCGCGGCCCGACCCAGCAATCGTCGAGGCGCTAGAGGCGCGCGGCATCGGCATTGAGGCGATGGACACCCGCGCCGCGGCACGTGCGTGGACCCTGCTGCGCAGCGAAGGCCGCTGGATCAGCGCCGCGTTGCGAGGGTTGTGACACCCCTGCCTCTTTTCGAGCGAAGCGAGATTCGGCTCGTGGCTAGGTCTCGCTGGCGCTCGACGCGGCTTCTCGCTGCGCTCGAAGAGAAAGCTGCTTAACGCCGCGCGAGGGTCACAAAGCTGAATCCCTCGTGCGTCTCGCGCGCCGCTTCGCGCCAGCGTACAGGATCAGGGGCGTCGATTACCGTATCGCCTTCGGGCGCGCCTGTGACCTCGGTCAATTCCCATCGATCCGCGAACGGCTCGAACGCCGCGAACACCGCCGCGCCGCCGATGACCGCGGCATCGTCGCCTGCCACGGCGCGCGCGGCGTCGACGTCGTGCGCCACCTCGACGCCCTCGGCACGCCATGCCGGGTCACGCGTCAAAACGATGTGGCGACGGCCTGGCAGCAGCCCCGGTAAGCTCTCGAACGTCCGTCGCCCCATGATCATCGCGCGCCCCATTGTCAGCGCCTTGAAGCGCTTTAGATCCGCAGGGATATGCCATGGCAAAGTGCCGTCGCGCCCGATCACGCCGTTCTCGGCACGCGCGACGATCAGCGTGATCACACTGCGACCTTGGCCGCGATGTGCGGGTGCGGGTCGTAGCCTTCGATCGCGAAATCGTCGAAGTCGTAGCCGTCGATACTGCCGGCGCGCTGCTTGATGACGAGCCGCGGCAGCTGGCGCGGGTCGCGCGTCAACTGCAGCCGCGCCTGCTCGAGATGGTTCGCATAGAGGTGCGTGTCGCCGCCGGTCCAGATGAACTCGCCGACCTCCAGCCCGCATTGGTCGGCGATCAGATGCGTGAGCAGTGCGTAGCTCGCGATGTTGAACGGCAGTCCCAGAAACGCGTCGCACGAGCGTTGATAGAGTTGCAGCGACAGCTTGCCGTTTGCGACGTACGTCTGGAACAGGCAGTGGCACGGCGCGAGCGCCATCCGGTCCAGGTCGCCGGGGTTCCACGCGGTGACGATCTGGCGGCGACTGGTGGGGTCGCGGCGGATCGTATCGATCAGCGCTGCCATCTGGTCGATGTGCCGCCCGTCAGGCGATTCCCAGTCGCGCCACTGCTTGCCGTAGACGGGGCCCAAGTCGCCGTCCGCGCGCGCCCATTCGTCCCAGATTCCGACGCGGCGGTCCTGCAACCAGCGTACATTGGTGTCGCCGCGCAGGAACCACAGCAGCTCGATGAAGATCGCTCGCACGTACAGCTTCTTCGTCGTGACGAGCGGGAACCCGGCCGACAGGTCGAAGCGCATCTGGTGGCCGAACACGCTGAGCGTGCCGACACCGGTACGGTCAGCTTGAGGCACGCCGTCCTCAAGGATCCGGCGGAGCAGGTCGTGATACGCCTGCATTACAGCTTGACGAGCATCTTGCCTGTGTTGGCGCCGGTGAACAGTCCCATGAACGCGTCGGGAGCGCGCTCGAGCCCCTCGAACACCGTCTCGCGCGACTGCAACTGGCCGCTCGCCATCAGCGCGCCTGCGCCGGCGTGGAACTCGCCCATCCGGCTCGCAAAGTCGTTGAACAGAAAGCCTTCGATGCGGATGCGCATGCCGATCGTGCGCGCGAAATAGCGCAAGGCCATCGGCTCGCCGCTATTGTAGACGTCGATCAAGCCGCAAATCGCGAAGCGCGCGCCCATGCGTGCGCTGGCGAGCGCGGCGTCGAGATGGTCGCCACCGACATTGTCGAAATACACGTCGATGCCCTTCGGCGCGGCGGCGTAAAGTTGCTTGAGGACCGGTCCGGCCTTGTAATCGATACAGGCGTCGGCGCCGAGTTCCTTGACCCACGCGCATTTGTCGGCGCCGCCCGCAGCACCGATCACCGTCATGCCGCGCGCCTTGGCGATCTGGACGACCGATGATCCGACCGCGCCTGCCGCTGCCGATACGAAAACGATGTCGCCTTCCTTGGCCGCCGCAGTGTGCAGCAGGCCGAACCATGCGGTCGCCCCCGTCAGCCCCATCGTGCCCAGATAAGTCTGCACCGGCAGTGCGTCGCTTGGCGGCAGCTTGGTCGGTGCGCCCATGCCTGTCGTCGGCAGCACCGCCTCGTCGCGCCAGCCCGCGAAGTGGAGCACGCGGTCGCCGACAGCGAACCCTTCGGCGCGGCTTTGCGTGACGGTGCCGATCGCGCCGCCCTGCATCGGTTCGCCAATGGCGAACGGCGGGACATAGCTCTTCACGTCGTTCATACGTCCGCGCATGTACGGATCGACCGACAGCCACTCGTTGCGCACTGCGATCTCACCGTCGCCGACCGCAACGGGGTCGACCGTCTTCAGCTCGAAATCGCTCGCGACCGGCATGCCCTGCGGTCGTGATTTCAGACACCATGCCCGCGCCATCGCTCGTGCTCCTAGATTGTGAGACCGTGCGTTAGCCGCCTTGCACGCGAGCGCAAAGCCGTTGCATCGCGCTTGTCGCGTAGCTAAGG
>JAYTAR010000274.1:0-3892 GCA_043737455.1 Sphingomonadales bacterium
AATAAGGACGATGTCGTTGCATCAATTAATCTACATGTCGGAGCCGTTCGGTTTCGACGATGCGACGCTCAACGGCATCTTGACCGACTCGCGGCGCGCGAACACCCGTGACGGCATCACCGGCTGCCTGATCGCGCGCGCCGACATCTACCTTCAATTGCTCGAAGGGACGCTCGACACGGTCGAGGCGGCCTATACGCGCATCCGGCGTGATCACCGCCATCTGCAAGTCGAACGTTTGTCGATGGCAAAAGTTGATGCACGGCTCTTCCCCGATTGGGCGATGCGCGACGATCCCGCACGGTCCTGGTTGTGGACGCCGGACGAAATCGCGTCCGGCGCGATCCGCGATGCGACGCCGGACAGCTTGCGTGCAGTCTTCGAGCGCGTGGTCGCCGGGGAAGCCTGACCATGCGACGGTATTTGCGTCCGACCGCGTTCGTCGAGACGCCGGTCGGCTTCGACGGACAAGTGCTACGGCTCGCGGGGGGGCTAACGTTTTTCTCGGCGCTCGAAGTGCTCGAAGTCGAGGATGGACGGCGCGTCACGACGCGCCTCGTGCCGGTCGCCGAGATCGATGTTGTGATCGCGGGCGATGCCAATGCGCAGGCGGCGCTCGCGCGACTGATCGCGCCGCGCCCGCCGCTCGTGCTGGGTCCGCGGACGATTCGGCTCGACCAGCCGCAGGTGATGGGCATCCTCAACGTCACGCCCGACAGTTTTTCCGATGGCGCTGCACATGCCGATCCGATCGCGGCCGGGGTCGCGATGGCGGCGGCGGGCGCGGCGCTGATCGACGTCGGTGGCGAATCGACGCGACCCGGTGCGCAGCCGGTCTGGGAAGGCGACGAGATCGCACGGACACAGGCGCCGATCGAGGGGCTGGTCCGGGCCGGCGTCGCGGTCAGCATCGATACGCGCAAAGCAGCTGTGATGGCGATGGCGCTCGCGAGCGGGGCGAGCGTCATCAACGATGTCTCTGCAATGTGCTTCGACCAACAGACGCTCGTGCTTGCGGCGCAACAGACCTGTCCGATCGTCATCATGCATTCGCCCGATCCAACGCGAACGCTGCACGGCGAGGATGTCAGATATCGCGATATAGTGTTGGAAGCGTACGACTGGCTCGACGCTCGCATCGCCGCGCTCGGCGCGGCGGGGATCGCGCGCGAGCGCCTCATCGTCGATCCGGGCATCGGCTTTGGCAAGCGGTTGGCCGACAATCTCGCCTTGCTGAATGGATTGTCGCTTTTTCACGGCCTGGGATGCCCGGTGTTGCTCGGCGCGAGCCGCAAGCGCTTCATCGGAGCTCTGTCCAATGAGGCGAGCGCGACTGAGCGCCTTGGGGGCAGCTTGGCGGTCGCGCTCGACGCTGCCCGACAGGGAGCGCAATTCCTTCGCGTCCACGATGTCGTCGAAACGATCCAAGCACTACGCGTCTGGCGCGGTCTGCGCGACCGCGCCCTCAGTGCTTGAGATCAAACGTTGAGACGCTCGCGCATCTCCTTGCCCGGCTTGAAATACGGTACGCGCTTGGCTTGGACATCGACGGCATCGCCAGTGCGGGGGTTACGTCCCGTGCGCGCGACGCGAGCCCGTGTCGAAAATGTTCCAAAGCCGCGCAACTCGATCCGTCCGCCGACCGCGAGTTGCTCGACAATCTCATCGAAAAAACATTCGACGATCGCATCGATGTCACGCACCGCTAAGCCGGGGTAATCGGTGGCGAGCTTGGTTACGAGTTCCGAACGGATCACGGGCAGATCGCTTTCGTATAAAAATTGGCGAGCCAATTTTCTCGCCATGCCCGGCCCGATGGTTCGTGCAAGCACCGCAGTGACATTAACGAAAAAGGGCGTCGCGCGCAAGCACGACGCCCAATTCTCGTTACGTCCCCGGTTTCAACCGACACCCTTACTTCTTGGTATCGCGCGCCTTTAGCGCCTCGCCGAGGATATCGCCAAGCGACGCGCCCGAATCGGATGACCCATATTGCGCGACGGCCTGCTTCTCTTCGCTGATCTGCATTGCCTTGATCGAGAACGTCGGCTTCTTCGACCGATCGAAACCGGTCATCATGGCGTCGAACTTCTGCCCCGCCTGGAAGCGTTCGGCACGCTGCTCGTCGCGGTCGCGGCCAAGATCGCTGCGCTTGATGAACCCGGTCGCGCCATCGTCGCCGATCTGCACCTCGAGCCCGCCATCGCGGACTTCGAGAACCGTGACCGTGACGATCTGGTTCTTCGCGAGCGAACCGCCGCCCGCTGCCGCCGCTGCGCCGCCGCCGACCGCAGGCGCGCCCTTTTCGAGCTGCTTCATGCCGAGCGAGATGCGCTCCTTATCGGCTTCGACCGCGAGGACGATCGCCTGAACGGTCTCGCCCTTGCGATGAAGGTTCAGCGCGTCCTCGCCCGAAATGCCCCATGCGATATCGGACATGTGGACCATGCCGTCGACGTCGCCATCAAGGCCAATGAACAGCCCGAACTCGGTCGAATTCTTGACCTCGCCCTCGACCGTCGAACCCACCGGATGCTTGTCGGCGAACGCATCCCAAGGGTTGCTGACTGCCTGTTTCAGGCCAAGCGAAACGCGACGCTTTTCGCTGTCGACCTCGAGCACGATGACGTCGACTTCCTGGCTGGTCGACACGATCTTGCCGGGATGAACGTTCTTCTTGGTCCAGGACATCTCGCTGACGTGGACAAGGCCCTCGATGCCCGGCTCCAGCTCAACGAACGCCCCATATTCGGTGATGTTGGTGACGCGGCCCGAAAGTCGCGCGCCGATCTCATATTTGGCTTCCGCGCCTTCCCAAGGATCGCTCTCGAGCTGCTTCATGCCCAGCGAGATGCGCTGCGTATCCTTGTTGATACGGATGATCTGCACCTTGACGGTATCACCGATATTGATGACTTCACTCGGATGGTTGACGCGCTTGTAGCTCATGTCGGTGACATGGAGCAACCCGTCGATGCCGCCCAGGTCGACGAACGCACCGTAATCGGTGATGTTCTTCACGATACCGTCGATGATCTGACCCTCGGCCAGCGTCGAGATGAGCCCGGTACGCGCCTCGGCACGCGTTTCCTCGAGGATTGCGCGGCGCGAGACGACGATATTGCCACGCTTGCGGTCCATCTTGAGGATCTGGAACGGCTGCGGAATGTCCATCAGCGGCTGGACGTCGCGGACGGGACGAATATCGACCTGCGAACCCGGCAGGAAGGCAACCGCGCCGTCGAGGTCGACGGTGAAGCCACCCTTCACGCGGCCAAAGATGATACCGTCGACGCGCGCCGACTTCGTGAATTCCTGTTCGAGCTTGTCCCACGCTGCTTCGCGGCGCGCGCGGTCGCGACTGAGCATCGCTTCGCCGTGCATGTTTTCGACGCGGTCGACGAACACCTCGACGACGTCGCCAACCTTCAGGTCATGCTTCATGCCGGGAGCGGCGAATTCGCTCAACCTGACACGGCCTTCGGACTTCAATCCGACGTCGATTACCGCAAGATCATTCTCGATCGCAGTGACGGTCCCCTTGACCACCTTGCCTTCGAAGCCGCCGTCGGCGCCGAGTGTTTCTTCGAGAAGTGCTGCGAAATCGTCGCGCGTGGGAAGTGCCGCAGTGGCCATAAAGACTATATTCCTATATCGTTTGTGCCCGGCCAGCCGGTAGTCCCCGGCGGTCTTTGACCAGATTGCCGCGCCAACCCCGTGTCGGTAGCGGCGTCCCCCGCGAGACCAGCAGCGAAGGCCCTTGCAAACGCAAAGAGCGCAAGAGGCAAGCCTCTCGCGCTCTAGGGGGTTACCCGAGCCTCCACCAACGCGATCGCTTGGCGGACGGCCATGGCTATATCGATGTCGCTGGTATCGAGCAAGACGGCATCGT
>JAYTAR010000275.1:0-9529 GCA_043737455.1 Sphingomonadales bacterium
ATGATGGTGTCGGCGAACGACCTCATCACGCTCTACATCGGCCTCGAGCTGCAATCGCTTGCGAGCTATGTGCTGGCCAGCTTCATGCGGCGCGACACGCGCTCGTCGGAAGCCGGGCTCAAATATTTTGTGTTGGGGGCACTGGCGAGCGGCATCCTCCTTTACGGCGCATCGCTCGTTTACGGCTTCACCGGTACGACCGGCTATGACGGTATCGCGCGCGCGTTCGACGCGGGGCTGACGACGGGACAGCTGTTTGGTCTCGTGTTCGTGTTCGCGGGCCTCGCGTTCAAGATCGCGGCGGTGCCGTTCCACATGTGGACACCCGACGTCTACGAGGGCGCGCCGACGCCGGTTACCACACTGTTTGCGACCGCGCAGAAAGTCGCGGCGACCGCGCTGCTGCTGCGGATCGCGCTGGAAGCCATGGGATCGGCGTCCGAGGCATGGCGCCAGATTGTGATCTTCACCGCGCTCGCCTCGATCGTCCTCGGCGCGGCAGGAGCCATCGGGCAGGCGAACATCAAGCGGCTGATGGCCTATTCGTCGATCAACAATATCGGCTTCGCGCTCATCGGGCTCGCCTGCGGGACCGAGCAAGGCGCACAGGCGGTGCTCATCTACATGGCGATCTACATCGTCATGACGCTCGGCGCGTTCCTATGCGTCCTGCAGATGCGCGACGCAGCGGGGCGTCAGGTTGAAAGCATCGCGAGCCTGTCGGGGCTGTGGCGCAGCAATGGCTGGCTGGCGGCGGCGTTCGTCGTGTTTATGTTCAGCCTGGCGGGCATCCCGCCATTGTTCGGCTTCTGGGCAAAGTTCGCGGTGTTCGACGCAGCGGTCGGCGCGGGGCTGGTGCCACTCGCGGTTATCGGCATCGCCGCTTCGGTCATCGGCGCGTTCTATTACCTCAAGATCATCAAGATCATCATGTTCGACGCGCCTGCCGAGGGCGGTTTCGCGCGCGCGCCGAGCGGTATCGAGAATGCGCTGATCGCAGTGTCGGCGGTCGTGATCGCGATCGGCTATCCGCTGATTGGCTGGCTCGACGGCGTGACGGGCGCGGCGGCAAAGGCGTTGTTCTGACGATCCTGCGCGTTGCCGAGACCGGCTCGACGAACACCGAGATGCTGGCGCGCGCCGCGACGGGCGGCGCGGTGGAGGGCGACTGGCTGGTTGCCGACCGGCAAACCGCCGGGCGCGGGCGCAGCGGGCGAAACTGGGACTCGCCACCGGGCAATCTTTTCGCGAGCGGACTGGTGCGAATGCGCGACGGCGATCTAGCCGCACCTACGCTGGCGCTGGTCGCGGGCGTGGCAGTGTGGGACACCCTCCGTCATTCCCGCGAAGGCCGGAATCCGGCTTCTACCTGGACGCCGAAGAAGCTGGACCCCCGCCTTCGCGGGGGTGACGAGGAGGGGGGAGCTGGTTGCGACATGCTTCTCAAATGGCCGAACGACCTGCTCGTCGAGGGGGCAAAACTTGCCGGCATCCTGCTCGAACGCCAAGGCGAGCACGTCGTCGTTGGCGTGGGTGTCAACGTAGTGCATAATCCTGACCTGCCCGACCGCCCAACAACGAGCCTCGCTAAGCTTGGTATCACCACCAACGCCCAAGCGCTGGCAGACATGCTTGCCGTTAGCTTCGCGCATTGGCTCGGCATCTGGCGAGACAGCCTCGCCGCAATCCGCACTGCGTGGCTTGATCGTGCGCACCCGGTCGGCACCCCGCTCGCCGCGACGTCACCCGATGGCACGCGCACGGAGGGGCGTTTCGATGGGCTAACCGCGGATTGCGCGCTGCGGCTGGCGTTGCCGGGTGGCAGCGAGCGGGTCATTCACGCTGGCGACGTGTTCATGCTATGAGGCATTCGATGCTGCTCGCGATCGACGCCGGAAACACCAACATCGTCTTCGCGCTGGTCGACCCCGGATCGGGTCCGGGGCAGGGCGGGACGATCGTTGCGCGCTGGCGGATCGCGACCGACGCGCGGCGCACCGCCGACGAATATGCCGTGTGGCTGCACCAGCTGATCGCGCTCGCCGGGCTCGATGCGAAAGCGATTGCCGCGGTAGTGATCGCGACCGTCGTGCCCCGCGCGCTCCACAATCTGACCGTGCTCGCCGAGAAATATTTTCGCGTAACGCCGCTGGTCGCGGGACGTCCGCCGCTCGACTGGCAGATCGCGCTCGATGTCGTCGAACCCGCAACGGTGGGCGCGGACCGCGTCGTCAACGCGATCGCGGCGCATGCACTTCACCCCGGCGACAAGATCGTCATCGATTTCGGCACCGCGACGACGTTCGACGTCGTCGACTATTCGGGCGCGTACAAGGGCGGGATCATCGCGCCGGGCATCAACCTGTCGCTCGACGCGCTCGTCGCCGCCGCCGCCAAACTGCCGCGCATTGCGATCGAGGCGCCCGAAAGCACCAGCGTCATCGGGCGCACGACTGAGGACCAGATGGTGATCGGCATCTATTGGGGCTATGTCGCGATGATCGAGGGGCTGGTCATGCGGATGAAGGCCGAGGTCGGGCGTCCCTGCACCGTGCTGGCGACGGGTGGTCTCGCGACGCTGATCGCCAAGCACAGCCTTGTTTTCGATGCGCTGGAACCCGATCTTACGATCCGGGGGCTAGCGCTGATGATCGCGCGCCTTCCGACAAATTAGTCGTCGCACCGGCGGAGGCCGGTGCTGCTCGCGGCCCTACGAGCACCCTATCGATAGCGGCCCCGGCCTCCGCCGGGGCGACAAACTGGAACTATTTTGACCAAACCTAAGAACGAACTTCTCTTTCTTGCGCTCGGCGGCTCGGGCGAGATCGGCATGAACGTCAACCTCTACGGCTGCAACGGCAAGTGGATCATGGTCGACCTCGGCATGACCTTCGCCGATCCGAACTACCCAGGCATCGACCTGATCCTGCCCGATCTGAGCTTCATCGAGGAGCGCCGCAAGGATTTGCTCGGCATCGTGCTGACGCACGGGCATGAGGATCATATCGGAGCGATCCCCTATTTGGCCGCCGACCTCGGCGTGCCGCTTTACGCGACGCCGTTCACCGCCGGGCTGATCGCGGGCAAGCTCGACGAAGAGGGGCTGACCGGTGAGGTCAAGCTCAACATCGTGAAGCACGGCGGCACCGTGAAGCTTGGCGATTTCGAGTTGCGCTACGTGCCGCTCGCGCACAGCATTCCCGAAGGAAACGCGCTCGTCATCGACACGCCCTTTGGCCGCATCTTCCACTCGGGCGACTGGAAGCTCGATGACGCGCCGATGATCGGCACGCCGTCGACGCCCGCCGAACTGACCGCGATCGGGGATACGGGCATCCTCGCGCTCGTCTGCGATTCGACCAACGTCTTCAATCCCGAGCCGTCGGGTAGCGAAGGCGCGGTGCGCGACGGGTTGATGGATGTCGTGGGCGCCGCGAAAGGCCGCGTTCTCGTCACTACTTTCGCGTCGAACGCGGCGCGGCTGCAGACTTTGGGCGAGGTTGCCGAGGCGACCGGGCGACGGTTGTGTGTCGCCGGGCGCTCGCTCGACCGCATCCTGCGCGTCGGCAAGGCCACCGGTTATTTCAAGTCGATCCCCGATAGCGTCAGCTTCGACGCGGCGATGGCGTTGCCCGCGAACAAGGTGCTGATCGTCGGCACCGGCGGGCAGGGTGAGGAACGCGCGGCGCTCGCGCGGATCGCGAACGGCACGCATCAGATCAAGCTGAGCGCGGGCGACACGGTGATCTTCTCGTCGCGACAGATCCCGGGCAATGAGCTCGCGATCGGGCGCATTCAGAACATGCTCGCGCGCAATCAGGTGGTCATGATCACCGATCGCCAGGCGATGGTGCATGTCTCGGGGCATCCGGGACGTCCCGAGCTCGAGGCGATGTACGGCTGGCTGCGTCCCGAAATCGTCGTGCCCGTACACGGCGAGATGCGGCACATGGCCGAACAGGCGCGCGTTGCAACTGCGGCAGGCGTACCGCGCACCATCGTCCAGGAGAACGGCACTTTGGTGCGCCTTGCGCCCAACGGGCCGGTCAAGATCGGCAACGAACGCGTCGGGCGGCTCGTGCTCGATGGTGACGTGATCCTGCCCGCCGACGGCGGTACGATCGGCGAGCGGCGGCGCATTGCGCAATTCGGTCAGATCTCGGTCGCGGTCGCGGTCGACAAGGGTGGCCGTTTGATTGGCAAGCCGGTGGTGACGACGCAAGGCGTGCCCGTCGAGGAAGACCGCGAGGATTTCCTCGCCGAAGCGCGCGAGGAAGCCGCAGCGGCGGTCGGCAAGGAGCGTGACGAGACCAAGCTGAAGGAGAAGGTGCGTCTTGCCGTGCGTCGCGTCGCGACCGACTGGACGGGTAAGAAGCCCGTCGTCGACGTGCTGCTCGTGCGGGGGTGAGCGGGCGATGAAGAGGCAGTCGGCGCTTGCGATCTATGTACTGTTCTGGGTGCTGGCCGCGTTCGTCGTCATGCCGTTCGGCGTGCGCACGCATGAAGAGGCAGGCGTCGCACGAGTGCCGGGCCAGGCCGACAGCGCCCCGCATAATTTTCGCCCGTTGCGAATTCTAGCGTGGACGACAGGCGTCGCGACGATCGCGTGGGGACTGTTCGTGCTCAACTACGCCTTTGGCTGGGTGACGCCCGCGATGCTCGACATGTTCACCCCGCGCGATCTGCGCGCCGGTTAGAACACCGCATGGTCGCCGCGTTCGGCCTGCGCGTCGCCGCGCAGCAGTTGCGCGTAATAATCGCCGAGCATGCGCGCGCCTGTCGCGGGCGTCGCGCCGGCGTCGTAGCGCCCGGTGGCCGGGTGGAGCACCAGCATCGACTCGGTCGCATAATAGCGTCCGATGCGCGCGAGCTCCGCCTTTGCCGCGAAATGCGGGGCGATGCGCCCGAGCAGTGCCAGCATGCCGATGATCGCGTCGATCAATCGTACTGGCACTTGCGTGTAGCGTGAGGGTTGTCCCGCTAAATGCGCCAGCATCGCGCCTTGCTCGCGCGGCGTGATTGCGGGTCCGGGCCCGCCGATCGGCAGAATGCGATTCCAGCAGTGCTCGTTGTCCAGACAAGCGACGATATACTCGGCGAGATCCTCGTCGGCGATCGGGGTGCACGACGTCAGGCGGCCGTCGCCAAAGACGAGGAAGGGCTTGCCCGCGGCAACGCGCGCGACTTGTCCGGACAATGACTTGAAGAAGGCGGTCGGTCGAACGATCGAATAGCGCATCCCCGACGCGATCAGCGCGCGCTCGAACGCTAGTTTGGCGTGCTGAAACGCGAGGACAGGTCGCTGGACGCAAATCGCCGAGAGCAGGACAAAGTGGGCAATGCCCGCGGCTTGCGCGACGCCAAGCGCGCCCAAATTGGCGCGGTGGTCGATCGCCCACGCATCGTCAGGGGCGCCGGTGCGCGAGGCCAGACACGAGATGAGCGCATTAAACCTCTCGCCGCGGACGCCGTCGCGCGCGAGCGAGTCCGTGTCGGTCGCATCGCCCGACCGCACTTCCACCCGTTCATCGAAGCCGACCTGCCGACTTTCAGGCCGAACAAATGCTACGACTTGGTCGCCGCGCTCGACGAGTGCCTGCACCGTCGCTCTGCCGATCGTGCCGGTCGCGCCCAGCACCAGCACGCGGCGACTCAGTTGCGCAACCGTTCGATCGCCTGCGCCAGGGCGACATAGAGCTTGCCCATGTCCGACGACAGCAGGGTCACGCTGAGCGAGGCACCGCTGCGCGTGGCGAGCACGTTACGCAGCATCGCTTCGAAATCATGGACGTAACGGTTCACCTGTTCGCGGAAGATCCCGTCGTCGGCATAGACACGCGCGATCTCGCGCGCCTCGCCGGTATCGAGCAGCCGCACCGCACGCCGCGTGAAGACGCCGCGGTCGCCCTTTAAATACGCGGCCCACGCGCTGTCGGCGACATCGCTCCCCAAGATCTTCGTCACGTCGATCGCGGTCGAATTGAGCGATTCGATCAGCAGCGCAACGCGGCGCGCAAAAGTGTCGCCATCGGCTTCCTCGATCTCGGCATGCGCTTCGGCGATCCGCGCCTCGACTTGTGCGCTCGTCTCGGCGATCGTCAGCATCTGGCGCATCAGCCGGTCCGACGCGCGGTTCGCGGCGGCGACGGCGCGCTCGGCAGTGGTCGTCAGCTCGATCAGCCGCGTCTCGGTCGCGCCACCGACGGCATCGATCAGCGCCGCGCGTACCGCATCGCCCAATCGCTCGGCACTGGCGGGGATGACGCGCTCGATCGCTTCGCGCGCTCGCTCGGCGGCGGTCTGCGCGGTCTCGCGCACGCGCACCATCGCATCGATCAATTGCGCACCGGCACCATCGGCGATCGCCACCGCGCGCACGTCCGCCGCTTCGACGGCGGCGACCAGGTCGGCGGCCGCGACGCGTGCAGCTTCGAGCCGGTCCTCGGCATTGGTGCCGAGCGCGTCGAGTGCTGCCTGCTGCCCGGCCAGCACCGCTTCGCCCTCGATCAGCCGGTCGAGCGTGGCCCCCGCAGCGCGTTCGACCTCGCCGATCGCGGGCGCGACACCGGCGATACGCGCGCGGCTTTCCTCGGCGCGCGCATTGACGCGGGCGAACGCGGCGGGGAGCACGTCTTCGATCTCGCGCGTCACGGCATCGAGTGCCGTCATCAACGTTTCGGTGCGTCCGATCATCGTATTCGCGGTGGTCGTGCCCGTGTCGAGCGCGGCCCCGAGCGACGTCGCCTGGTCGGCAAGTGCCGCGAGCGCGATCGACAGACGCTCGTTGCGGGGAGCGGCGGCGGCATCGATCGCCGCGAAACGCGCTTCGATCCCGCCGATCCCGTCGTCGAGACGATCGATCGTCGCGACGGCGCGCGCCGCGTGATCGTCAAGCGCGGCACCGAGCGCATCGATGGCGCTGCGCGTCGTGGCGACGCGTTCGCCGACCGCGTCCGCCGCGGTCGCGCCGGTCCGCGCGATCGCGGCTTCTCCCTGGTCGACGAGCGCGAGCAGTGCGGTTCCTTGCGCGTCCATTACCTGGCGCGCGCCATCGGCGGCCTGCGCGGCGCGCGCGAGCGCGGCGTCGATCGCGTCGGTCATCGTGCCCGCTGCTTCGACAAGGCGCGAACCCGCTGTCGCGCTGCTGCTTTCGACGCGCGCAAGCTGAGCCGACAGTTTTTGCGCCGCGCCGCCTGCGACTTCGTCCGCGTCGCGCGCACGCGCCACCAAAGCGGCGATCTGCGCGTCGAGCGCCGCCGTCGCCTGCAGTGCGCCGAGCCCCGCTGCGTCGAGCGTGGCTCGGAGCGCTTGCGTCTCGCCATGCGCGCGCGGAACATCGGCGATTAGCGCGGTCATGTCGCTACGCGCGGCTCCCGATGCGGCGCGCAACGCGTCGGCCTGTTGACCCAGCGTCACAATGTCACGTTTCAGCGTCGCGCCGGTTTCGGCAAGTCGCGCCGCGGTGTCGTTGCCGATCGTCGACAGGAGTTCGGCATCGTCGGCGATCGCCCGCCGTTCGGCATCGATCCGCGACGTCACATGCGCAAAAATCGCCTCGAGCCGCGCTTGTTCGCCGCGCAGCCCTTGCGATACCTTTGCGAAACGAACGGTCTCGCTGCGACTGGTCCGCACCGCGATAAGATAGGCGAGCGCGATCAGTACGAGCGGCGGCGCCGCCAAAGCGGTGATATCGATCGCGACATCGAGCGTCACGGCGCCGCGAATCGTATTGAAGCGCGAGGCGACCACAGTGCCGACCCAGGCGCACGCCGACACGATCGCAAGCAGCCCGGCGATTCGCGGGTACCAGTCCGTCACCGGCGGCGTGTCATCCTCACCGTCGAACGGACTCTCGTCGACCGTAAGCGGCTCGGAATCGGGTACCGCCACGGCATCGGCGAGCCGGTGAACCGGCGTGATCGATTTCCACTGGATGCGCCCCTGCATTGGGTATGGTTACCATGAACCGCATGCGTGCGCAAAAGCCGCGCGAACCTGGCGTTAATCGCTTTGGCGTTAGCAGTCAGGGCAATGGCATACGATCCTGGAGCAATGGAAGCCGCGCTGGCGGCGGTGGTGGGTGACGATGCGCCGCTGATCGCAGAGTTGCGCACGGCATTCTTCGACAGCGCGCGCGGACATTTCGCAGGACTTCGCACCGCGACGACCGCCGAGGCCTGGCTGCACTCGGCGAATCGGTTGCGCGGGCTTGCCGCAAGTTTTGGTGCGATGCGGATCATCGATGCCGCAAGCGCAGCCGCGGCCGCGTTGCCGGGCGACGTCCGCGCTTTGCAACGTGTCGAGCGAGCGCTGCTTGCGCTCGCCGGGGAATCGCACTGAATGCGGGTGCGCACACCGCGGCGCTGACCACGGCTTTGCACACCGCCGTATGAAGGCGTAACGGCTCGCGTCGCGGCGCAACTACGGGACCAAGCGACATGGCGCTGGCGGCGCTGATCCTGATCGACGACGACACGCCAGAGGGTCCGCGCGCGGCGTTTGGCGGCCTCGATTGGGGCGCGTTTCGGCTGTACCAAGTGATGCGCGCGGGTGCGACCCATCTGGTCGTCGTGGCGACGCGTGTGCCGGGCAGCTTGGTGGCCGCGATCGATGGCCTGCGCCGCGTCGGCGTGACCGCGACTTTGGTGCGCGATGCGGCGGCCGCCGCCGACCTGTTCCATCCCGACGAGCCGGTATTGCTGGTCACGGGCACCGCGTTAGTCCCGGCGCACGCGCTTGGCGAATTCGGCGCGGCACAGCCACCGATCCTGTTTTGCGTGGCCGATGGCGTCGCGAACGATCGCTTCGAACGCATCGATGCGACCGCGTGCTGGAGCGGGACCGCGTTGATCGACGGCACGATGGTTCGCCGCGTCGCGGGGGCGATCGGTGCGTGGGATCTGGGCTCGACGTTGCTGCGCGCCGCAGTGCAGGCGCATGCCGAACGGCGCATGCTCGACGCGCCGCCGCCCGATGCGTTTGCGAACGCTGCGGTGGTTACCGACACGCTGTTCGCCACGATCCCTGACGCGCGCGACGGGTGGGGCATGCGTTGGGGTGTCGCACCGCTGGCACGCGCGATCGCACCGCGCGTCGGTCGCCACGCGCGGCATCTGGCGAGGTTCACGCCGCAAGCGACCGCGGTCGCGAGCGTCGCGGCCATCGTCGCTGCCCTGGCGCGGCTGGCGGTGCCCGCGGCGCTGCTTGTGATGATCGCGACACTGATTGCGGCGACGGGCGCGCGGATCGCCGCGGCTTATGGCTTGCGTACGCCTACGGTCGGTCGCTGGCTCGGCATCGGCGCGGCGCTGACACTGCTGCTGCTCGTGCGCCCGTCGGCATCGGCGCAGGCGGCAACCTTTGTCGGGGCGCTGTCAACCGTCGCGTTCGGCGTGCTCCTCGCCCGGCTGTCGCTTGCGATCCCAGCGTGGCGAGCCGATGTGCCCGGGCAAGCCGCGCTGATCCTGATCGGCGGCATGTTCGGCGCGACGGGACTTGCGACCGCCATCGCGCTTGCCGGCGTTCATGG
>JAYTAR010000276.1:0-9519 GCA_043737455.1 Sphingomonadales bacterium
GTCGCCGAGGAAATAGCCCTTACGGACCTGCTGAATGCTCCCCTGCCCTTCGGCAGTTTTAAGAACCGCGCCCGCGATCCATTCGTCATGGGCTTGCCCGGCATAGACGATCGTCTCGAGCTGGGCGGCTGACAGCACGCAGTTCTCGACCGTGAACGCTGGCAGCAGCGGTCGGTATGAAGGCTGCGGCGACGCGACCGATCCCATTGCGATGCTTTCGACCAGGGCGGTGGGATGTTCGCCTGCGGCCGCGAATTCCATGCGGCTTGGTCGATACGGGAGATAATTGCCCACCTGCTCGCCGATCGCAGCGGGCTTGGCGAAGGGCGTGTAGGCAACTTCGGCTGTCTCGATCGCGCATCGAGCGTTAACGGGCGTAGGGCGCGCTGTTGCGGTCGGTCGCCGTGCAAATCCGCCAAAGATTGTCATCGTCTTCGTTGGTGCTGTTCGTGCGACGATGCTGGCACGGGCAGGCGCGATGGGCTGGTCAAGCAGTTCAGCGAGACCGCTGATCTCGACGTTTCGCTCGAGCGGCAGGCCTGCGGTCTTGTCGATAACGAGCATGATCGTCGCGATGTTCGTGCCGTGCTTTGCGAAGCAACCGTGGCCGAGGCTGAAGCGTTCTCGGATGGACGACCCTTGCAACACTTTGGTCAGGGCGTCGTGGTTGCGGCCTTCACGGTCGATCCAGGGCGGAAGGATCGCGACAATCCGCCCATTGTTCGAAAGAAGGCTGTGGGCTGCCGCGAGATGGCGGAGCGCGATTGTGCTGTCCGCATAGCCGCCTGCGTCGCGCGAAAACGGCGGGTTCATGGTGACGACCGTCGGAATTGACGCCGTGCCCCGGCGATCGAGCTCGGCGCCGTCAACGGCGGTGATTATTGCGTCGGCATAAAGCCGGGTGAGGAGCGCGCGGCGATGCGGGTCGATCTCGTTCAGCAGGATCGGCAGGCCGAGGCGCAAGGCTTCGGTCGCGAGTAATCCGGTGCCCGCACTCGGCTCCAGGAGAATGTCACCGCTTGCCAATCGTGCACGATGTTGAGCGAAGAGTGCAAGTGGCGCTGGCGTCGAGAATTGTTGTCGCGAGATTTGAGTCTCGCTTCGTACCGTCTGCGTGGCGGTGGCGCGGGCCTTCTCAATCATTGACCGGAGGTTGTCGCGATTGTCTCCCTGAAGCCCGCGCATTTCGAGCACGAAAGCGCATTCGATCATGTCGAACGCATCCTTGATCGTCGCGTTTTGACGCTGGTCGTAAGGCAGGGCTTGGTTCAGTGCGTCGATTGCATCTTGCCGTGAGCTGCGGGCGGCGGTTTCGAGCCAATGTTTTGCTGCTTTGATTGCTGCTGCAGCGCGCAGACCGATTTCTTGATCGTCCATGGGGGCATCTCCGGGCTGATCCCGATCGGATCACCCTCCCCTTCCCTCTTTTCTCTACCTCGATAGCCAAGGCCGTAGGCCAGACTCCCTGTCAGGCCGTACGCTCAACGGCGATTGTGAGAAGATAGATTGATGCTGAGGGCAATGCGCATATCCCTCCTCAAATCTTCCCAATATGATCTCGGGAAGGGTTAAATGGTTTATTTGAATGTTAGAGAGTTAAGGGAACCGATGCCTCGCATAACCCATTGAAAACACGGACTAAACCCAGTGATGGCTGTTCTTGAAAGGTCGACTGCGCGTTCCCGTTGTGTCGCATAAGGCGTTCCCGAAGTGTCGTTGTGGTGTTCCCGAAGTGTCGATTGCCGTTCCTTATGTGTCGATGAAAGCGAGATGCCGTGGTTTCTTATCGCTGATTTGAATCGTTCCCATGCGCCTGAGCGCAAATGAGGTTCAATCCAAGTCTGCAGGCTCCCTTGCTGCATCATGCTGGTTCGATCGCCCGACACTTCGGGAACGCATCAGCCGCGCCGTGAATGCTTGTTACGCTCATGGTGCCGTTTGACGAAGCCGATAAAAGCGCCCTGCCAATTGACTGGAGTGCGGCTTGCGTCGTTGCCGACCCAAGCGCTGAAGTCAGCGTGAAGCTGGTCGAAGTCCCAGCCTGGGCAGCTTTGGCGCAGAGCGGCACGCGTGTCGTCGGTGATAAATCCGGCGCTCGCTTTTCCCGCCAGCCCGCCAATAATGTTGCGGATCGCCGATCCGGCATCGACTGATGTTTCCGAGGTGACGCTGTGCAGGGGGTCGGCTTGGGGCGCAGAATACCGGACTTGGCCTGCTGCGGGCTCGTCGCCGCGCCGCCGCATCCGCACAATAGGCTCGCGCTTCCCCTCACTGTGCTCCACAGCAAGCGCATAGCCCGGCAATGTGTTGCGATCGGCAATCTTGAGCATCTCGAATTTGAAGCGGCGATAATCCCCTTCGGCCCCGGATTTGTCGAACAGCGTTGGCATCGAGATCGCAAAGCCCCCCTCCCCCGCCCCGCCTGCGTGCTTGCGCGCAACCTTGTAAAGCCAGCGTTCGCGACCGCCGGTGAGTTGGAAATAGGCTCGGTCGATTGCGAGCACGCCGCCTGTCATCATCACGCCCTCGTAGAACCAATTCGACAGCTCAAGGGTCATGCCGCGTGAGCGTTCGGTGCGTTCATCGACGATCTGCTGCCATCCGTCGAGCCAGCTGAATGTTGCTTCGCGGCGGTTCTCGGCGCGGATGTTGGTCTTGACGGTCGTCGATACGAGCCGATCAAGGGCTTGCCCGAGCAACTCATAGGCGCGACCCGTCGTTGGCCGATCAATCGCGCGCAGCAGGTCGTAGGGCATTATCTTAAGCGTGCGCGGTACGTCGTTGATGCCGCGCCGCTTCATGTCGCTTAGCATCGATGCGCAATAGATCAGGATATCGGCGTCCCAGATCGTTGCCATCCCGTAATCGGGATTGCCTGAGACATGAACCCAAGTCTTTCCATCGGGGGATTTGTAGTCGATCGGTTTCAAGCGCTTCGATTTCGCGAGGCTGAAGAATGGCCGCTCCATCATCTCGCGCTGGTCGCGCAGGCTGAGGTCCGCGAGATAAGGGAGAAAAAGTTCGAATTGCGGCAAGCGGGCAGGGGGCTTCTGTTCGGTCACTGGGAGTGTTTCCCCGGGGAAACATGGCCAACCAGGATTGACTGTCGGGGCAGATCCGCGACGTGGCTTTCGGCTGTTGGCGGCGCAGACCGATTGCTCCGTGGGGTATCTCCCCGATTTGTCGAGACGGGCGGCAGCCCAATGTTTTCCCGGGGAAACATCATGTCAGCACCGCTGTGCCGCTTTCGCGCATGTGCTCAAGCATACGGCGTACTGCGTCGATTACTTCATCATCCTTGGCCCCCGAACCCGCGTGGAGCTTAATGGTCAGACCTTGCCGGCCAGCGTTTGTCACAGTCAGGATCGGCCTCTCGTGGCGGCTGTGCGCGACATATGGTTCCGGCTTGGCAAGCCCACGGCGACGGGGGGCATCAAGAAGACGACGTAAAACTTCGGAGGCAGGGCAGGGGGCTAGCCCATCAGCGCGTCGTTGCGCCTGCTCCTCCGCGATGTGCCGTGCCATCGCTACGATTGCCTTTGCCGCTTTCGGATCGTCGAGCGCTTGCGCCAGCGGGTAGGCGGGTTTGAGCTGTACATCGCCGATGTTGGCAAATGCATCGAGCACAGAATCGGGCAGCCCAGCGACTTTGACCATCTTTGACAGCCAGCCCTTCGAGATGTTGAGGCGTTCGGCCATCCGGGTCAGATGGCCGCCGTAGTAGCGCTGCATCGCCGTTGCGTAATTCTGTGCGCGTTCGATATCCGAGACATCGGTACGCGCGCGGTTTTCGACATCTGCGATCCGGAATGCGGCTTCATCATCGAGCGCATGCACTTGGCCGACGAACATCATGTCGGGATAGTTGTTGGCGCGCAGCCAGCTGATCGCCCAATGCCGTCTTGTACCCGCGATCACTTCATAGTCGTGGTCGGTATCACCCTCGATCCGACGAACGATGGCAGGAACCTTCTGACCACCCTCGGCGATCAGCGAGTCGATAAGCTCGCGGCAAGCGGGCTCGTTCAAACGATCATAGGCTCGCGCATTGCCGGTCCAGATGCGACAGCGCAACGGATTGAGCGCTAGTTGCGTAACTTGTCGAACTTCACCGGATGCGACGCGCGCCAGCGCAGTTTCGCGGCTGAGGAGGGTAAGGCCCCGCTCACGCTGCGGCCGCAACGAAGAGGAGACAAGTTCGGCTTCGGGCGCAGTCTCGGCCGTGTCGGCGAGCAGACTCGCCAGATAGTCATTTTGCTTGCGAGCCATTATTGGATCGCCCGAGGGAGACAAAAGCAGAACGAGTCGACCAAGAAGGCGTTACGCCGCATCGGCCATCTCCTGCGCGCGCAATAATGGCGGTCGGCCCCAACCGCGACGAATCAGCGTCTCGACCTGTCCAAACACCGCATCGAGATTGGCGCGGCAGCGCTTATGCGTCTTGACGGATCCGACGGGGCGCTCGAGTTCATACACTGTCATCATACGCAGCGCCGCATGGCTGATTTCCGCTGACTCGAGTATCGGGACAGGGAGCAGGGCAGGGCCAAACGCCTGTTCCATAACTTGCTGCATCATTGCATGGCTCGGGTCACCCGCATCGAATTTCGAACAGAGCAGCCGCACGAAATCGAGTTCGACCGGAATTCCATTCTCCGTCAGCTGTTCGATAACTTGGTCCATCATGCTGAGGAATTGGACCGTCGAGCAAAAATCGGGTGTTGTCGCGGCGAGCGGTACAAGCAGCGCATTCGACGCTTGCATAACCGCAAGGCTGATCGTGCCGAGGGCAGGAGGTGGGTCGAGCAATACGACGTCGTAGTCGCGTGCCATGTCCTGCAGCCCCTGTTTGAGTTTCCTGAAGCGAGCTGCCAATACGCGTCCGTCGCCTGACGAGCCCGCCAACTCATATTCCACGTCGAACAGCCCGAGGTTCGAAGGAATCAAATCGACATTAGGCCACGGCGTTTTCTTGACCGCATAAAGCAAGTCCACTTGCGTCGGTTCGAGTGCGAGATACGGGTAGAGTGTCTCGTCACGAGTTATGTTGAAGTGTGGATTGAAGCCAAACAATGTCGTTGTCGTAGCTTGGCTGTCGCAATCGACAACGAGAACGCGGTATCCTTGCAGACCAAGATAATGCGCTAGGTGCGTCGTGACGGTTGATTTGCCTACGCCGCCCTTAAAATTCTGGACCGCGATGATGGCGGGCAGATCACTGTCGGCGCGGTGCGGCTCGGCTCCAAGCACTCTCCGCATGACGAGCAAGTCCTCAATCGAGTAGCCCGAACGCCGCCCGGTCTCGGTTGCAGAAGGGGATGGCAAGCGCCCGTCATCCTCGGCCATGCGGATGCGGTTGGTCGAGCAACCGAGCATCGCTGCGGCTTCGGCAATGCCATAGCGCACGGTGAGTGACTTTCGGGCATCCGGTAAGAATGCACGTTGGCGAAGGCGTTCAACCATTCGCTCCCCTGAATCGGCGAGTGTGCCTATACGTTCTGCTTCCGAGTGATGCATCGCGCGCGTCGCCCCACAGTGCTATTGAACACTTTCCGATGGTAGCTTTACAGAAAGCATTCATAATTGCAAGTTCAAGTGCTCGTCGGGCTGGCTTTGCTACTTTCGACGAGCGCAGATTCGTGATTTTGATCGAACGCCGCCATCTCGTCGTCGAATGATCGGAGGATTTCGGCGAGGGACCGGTCATGAGGCAGGGGAGGGGGCTCGACCCGAGGACGCCCACGCTTTGGAGCGCTAAGTCCAAGCGTGACCGCGAGATCATGGGCGGCGTAGAGCTTCCAGGATTGAGTACCGCGCACCTCGACTACCAGCGCTGCGTCGGCCGCGCGCGTCAGCAGTTTGCCGGCTCCCGAAATCGTCACCTCGAACTCATCGGCAATCGCCTGTGGCGACGCGATCGGCCTGACCTGCAAGCGCGCGAGCAGGCGCGGCAGCGCCCCGGGGCGGCGCGCGGCCAGGATCGCGCGCGCCGCGCGCAGCCGATCGCGTTCGAGCGTGTCGAGTCGGTCGAGCGCTCCTTCGGCGATATGAGCGAGCGCCTTGAGCAGTCGGCGCAAGAGCGCCTCGTCGGCGGGTTGATCGAACCGCAACCGCTTCTCGCCGGTGACAAGGCAGGGCAGGAGCACGCGCGTCACCCCGAGCCGTTGGAGGAGCAGCGGCAGCGCAAGCCACGCTTCGATCCCGGCCACGGCGATGCTGATCTGGCGGAGCGTTTCGAGCGCGCGGATAAGCTGCGGCCCGGCATATCCAGGGTCAGGCACAACCAGCGCGCCGAGATCCTCGCGCCAGTGGCGCTTGGCGTTGCCCGCAAATTGGGTCCGCCAATCGGCGAAGGCCGCGAAGGGATCCTGCGTCGTCGACAAACGGTGCCGACCGGGGAGGGGAAGGGCGCAGCCCCACGAGTAAACATCGATTTCGTCGATTTCGATCGACTGGAGCTGGAGCGCCCGCGCGTAGCCGCTCCATGCCGCGCGCAGGCGCCATGCCGGAACGACAGAACTCGCAGTAACCCGCGCGTCGAGCCGCGCGATCGCAGTCCCCGTCCGATCGAGCAAGGCGACCAGACTGTCGTTCCAGGGAAGCGAGGAGAGGGCAGCGGAGCGTCGTGCCATGCCTGATTATATCCCGAAGACGGACCTCGCGTCTAGCGGGCAAGACGTGTTATGTTGATAAGGGGTGCTTATCACGACTAGGCAGACGTAATTGCAATGCCTAAAGCCGTCAAATGCCCGCCACGCCCGCCCTTGCTCGCCCTGACGCCGCCCCCAAAAGGTCAGGACAGGCAATCGCGGTGGCTGGCCGTCTGCCGAGCGATGTCGTCGATGCGCTGGTCAGCCTCGCGCATGGCCACCCCATCGACACCCGCGTCGCCGAAGCAGCCGCACGTGGCTGGTCGGCGAACACGACGCGTGCGTTCCTCGCCGATCTCCGCGCATGGCGCGGGTGGTGCCGTGGTAACGGGGTGCTGAGCGAGCAGGCCGACGCCGAAAGCGTGGCAGCGTGGGTGCGCGTTCTGGGGCAGGGATCGGCCTCGGAGCGCCGCGCGCCAGCGACAATCGCGCGCTACCTCGTCCATCTCGGCATCGCCTACCGCATGGCGGGGCTTGCTGACCCGACCGCGGCACCGCTCGTCAAGCTCGAGGTCAAAGCGTTGCGCCGCGCGCGCGGTGTCGGTCAGCGCCAGGCACGCGCGTTGCGCTACAAGGGCGTGGTCGACGATCTGAGTGAAGCGCCGAGCGGTGTCTGCCTCGCCAACCTGCTGCTTGCCTGCAAACGCGACTGGCAGGGCTTGCGCGACGCACTGCTGCTGCGGCTTGCTTACGACAGTGGCGCGCGTGCCTCCGAGCTAGTCGCGATCGAGGTGGCCGACATCGAGGGCCCGTTCGCCGACGGGTCGGGGCTGCTGACGCTGAAACGCAGCAAGACCGACCAGGACGGGCAGGGGGCCAATGCCTACCTCTCGGCACCGACGATGACCGCGATCACGCGGTGGCGGAAGGCGATTGATCTTCGCGCCGGGCCGCTGCTGCGCCGCGTGACCACGCACTTCGACGGTAGCGTACGTTCGGTCGAGCCGGGGGCGCTGCATGTGAACTCGGTGACGCTGATCTACCGGCGGTTGATCGTGCGCGCCTGGGAGCAGGGTCATTTGGGCGAGATGAGCCCCGCCGAGCGCGACGACTGGCTCAAAGCGGTGTCGAGCCACTCGGTTCGGGTCGGGGTCGCGCAGGACAATTTTGCAGCAGGCGAGGACCTGCCCGCGATCATGCAGGCGTATCGCTGGCGCGACGCCAAGACCGTGCTGCGCTATGGTGCCAAGCTTGCCGCGCGCAGCGGGGCAGCGGCGCGGATGGCGAAGCGGGTTGGTCCCTGACGGAATGATCGTTGAAGGCGATGGCCCAAAAGAGGCGGGTCGCTGCTGCGTCAAAGTGCCATCGCCCGCGATCGATCAGTTCGAAGAGGCCTCGCTGCGCGGCTCATCATCGACCAGACGGAAAACCCTGAAGGCAATGTTGTGCCAGTCGGTCGCGGACAATGCGAGCCAGTCGATCAGTTGATCGGTCTCAATCCGCTTGGGCGCGTCGTCGCCAAGATGCAGGTAAAAGGGAACGACGTCGCGGAGGATGACCTTGATCGGGTAGCGGTCGCCGTCGCGAAACAGCGAAGCGACCGTGCCCTGGTAGCCCACAAGTCGATCGTCCCGGGCGATCTTGGTCACGACATAAGCGGTGATGAAGGTGTCGTCGCCGGTGGCGCTGCGGATGACGTCGGCAAGGGGGCCATAGAACAGCCCACTCTCCTTGCGCAGCATCGCCAATCGCCCTGCTACAAAGCCCACGGCGGCAGCGAGCAGGCTGAGCAACGTGAGGCCTGCGAAAAGCGCATAGGCGGCATCAAGCGGAGCGAGCGAGGGGTCAGTG
Source organism: Sphingomonadales bacterium (assembly GCA_043737455.1). Taxonomy (GTDB): domain Bacteria; phylum Pseudomonadota; class Alphaproteobacteria; order Sphingomonadales; family Sphingomonadaceae; genus Sphingomonas_O. Next base: position 8,442 of record JAYTAR010000276.1, read on the forward strand.
GTGAAAAGAAGATAGGGGTTTGCGAGCGGTGCCGGAAGGATGGGAGGCAGCGCGGCAACGGCCTTTAATCCAATAATGTAGGCGAGATGGACGACGACACTGAAGAAACCGACGAGGGCGATACCGTCGGACGCCGTGAGCGAGGGGACGGGAACCTCGACTTCTTTTGTCTGGGCGGCAAAATAGAAGGCGCGTGCAGCGATCAGCCCGGGCAGCAGCAGGGCTGCGGTCAAAATCGCAATAAGCGTCAGACCCACGGCTGGGCCGGGTCAGACTGCGCTACGCTGCGCTTTGGGAGTATACTGCCCGTTGGCACTGCTGCGGCGAACGACGTATACCCCCGTCTCGTCGCGCGTCGCCGCGCGCTCGACGGCTTCCCAGCTTCCCCCAAACGAGCGAAGCACTCGGCCTGCCGCTTCGAGGGAACCCTTCGAGTTGACGCGTCCGCTGTTCATGACAAGGGATATAGGCGCTTGAAGACGAGTTGGGAAGGGTGCGCGCGGTTGGCACTCCCTGGCTTCGGGAACGGCAACTAAGTCGACAGTCGCGACAGTCCGGTTGCAGGGGCCCGGTATGGATAGCTGTCCTTCGTTCAGCAGGCGTGCGGATGGCAGCATTGCGCCTCCATGCCGGGCGTTTACCCGGTTCGCGTGCGATCCTGAAACCTGCCGTTCGTTCAAGTAGGGCATTCAGCATGAACGGTGGAAACCGCCCTGTCCGCTTGGAACTTTGATCAGCGAAAGGCGACTTTCGTTCAGATGTCCCCTTCGGAATGAAAATCGGGATAAAGCTTTGGCGCAATCAATAGGCTGCCTTGAGTCGCTAAAATGCGCTGCTGCCACTCTGCTGCGCGTTAGCCTAGGATCACGCGGGTCATCGTGGCTGCGATCGGCTGGTGCAGCCAGAACTGATTGCAAGGCCTGCCGGTGACGCTTCCCAGCGCCTGAGCATACATGCCAGCCTGTCCCGCGAACGCCTGTAGTCGCTCTCCGTCGATCTCCAAGACCCCGGGAAAGCTTTTATGGTCGAAGACCACGAAACCCTCAGGCGTATCCAGAAGGAGATCGATGCGCCCTGC
>JAYTAR010000277.1:0-3882 GCA_043737455.1 Sphingomonadales bacterium
TATTCGGGCTTCAACCGTTCGGTATCGAAAAAGCGCGGCGCGACGATCAGCGCGACCGCGGTGGCGAGGTAGATCAAAACCTTGGCGAACGCCGAGAACGCGTCGGCGCGGTAGAGCCCGTCGAAGCCGGTGCCGTAGCCGCCGGGCGGCGCGACCGCAAATGCCCCCGCCGCGACGATCAGCGCGACCGCGACGATCGAGATCGCGGACGTCGCGCGCTCCCCGCCCCACGCGCTCCACAGCATCAGGACGAGCGCGCCGATGGTGAGGACGAGTTCGGGGAGCGTGAGGAGGAGGTCGGTCATGAATTCTCTTCTTCGAGCGGGGAGAAGATCATTCGTGATGCCCCCCGCCATGCACCGCGACCGCGGGCTTGGCAGCGCCCATCGACAGCTTGGCATCGCCGCCCGGGTTCGCGCGCTCGACGCGCGCGAGCACGGTGCCGACATCGCCACGCATCGGCCGAAGGAAGCTCTCGGGATAGACGCCCATCCAGAAGACGACCGCAACGAGCGGCGCGAGCAGTGCCACCTCGCGCGCCGACAGGTCGGGCATCGCCGCGACATCGGCCTTGTCGAGCCGCCCGAACACCACGCGGCGATACAGCCACAACATGTATGCGGCACCCAGAATAAGACCCGTGGTCATGACGAAACCGACCCAGCTCGAGGCCTTGTAAGCGCCCATCAGCGACAAGAATTCGCCGACAAAGCCGCTCGTGCCCGGCAGCCCGACCGAAGCCATCGTGAAGACGAGGAAGAACAGCGCGTAACGCGGCATGTTCTCGGCGAGGCCGCCGTAACGGTCGATCTCGCGTGTATGCAGCCGATCGTAGATCACGCCGACGCACAGGAACAGTGCGCCCGACACGAGCCCGTGACTGAGCATCACCAGCATCGCGCCCTCGACGCCCTGACGGTTGAACGCCATCAGGCCGACCGTCACGAACGCCATGTGCGCGACGCTCGAATAAGCGATGAGCTTCTTCATGTCGGTCTGCACGAGCGCCACGAGGCTGGTATAGATTATCGCAACCATGCTCAGCCCCATGACGAGCCAGAACCACGTCGCCGTCCCTTCGGGAAACATGGGCAGCAGGAAGCGGATGAAGCCATATCCGCCCATCTTGAGCAGCACGCCCGCCAGAATGACCGACCCCGCGGTCGGTGCCTGAACGTGCGCGTCGGGCAGCCAGGTGTGCACCGGCCACATCGGCATCTTGACCGCGAACGACGCGAAGAACGCGATCCAAAGCCAGGTCTGCGCTTGGGGGCTGAAGTCGTATTGCATCAGCGTCGGGATCGACGTCGTCCCCGCTTCGCGCACCATCCACAGCATCGCAACGAGCATCACGACCGACCCGAGCAATGTGTAGAGGAAGAATTTGTACGCGGCGTAGATGCGGTTCGCGCCGCCCCACACACCGATGATGAGATACATCGGAATGAGGCCGGCTTCGAAAAAGATGTAAAACAGGAACAGGTCCTGCGCCGCGAAGACGCCGATCATCAGCGCCTCCATCAACAGGAACGCCGCCATATATTCGCCGACGCGCGTTTGGATCGCTTCCCACGACGCCCCGATGCAGATCGGCATCAGGAACACGCTGAGCATGATCAGCATCAGCGCGATCCCGTCGATGCCGAGCGCCCAAGCGAAGCGCCCGAACACCGGTGCATATTCGGTGAATTGCCACTGCGGCCCGCCGGGGTCGTAGCCTGCCCACAGCAAGCAGCCGAGCACGAACAGCACGAGCGTGGTGCCAAGCGCCAACCACCGCGCAGCGCTTGCCGAAACGAACAGGCACGCGACTGCCGCGAAAAGCGGGAGGAAGATCATCAGCGAGAGCATTAAATCTGTGCTCCTGCGAACGCAGCAGCGTTGGTCGCGGCGGTAGCGCTCGTTGACAGGGCTCCTGCCTGCGCAGGAGCACAGGGAGCGCAGACGCTCACCGCGTCATCACCCACGTCGTCGCCGCCACAAGCCCGAGCAGCATGACCAGCGCATAACTGTAGAGATAGCCCGACTGGAACCGCACCGCCGCGCGGCTGCCGACCGCGACCAGTTCGGCCGCACCGTTCGGACCGAAGCGATCGATCACGCCGACATCGCCGCGTTGCCAGAACAGTCGCCCGAGCGCGAACGACGGACGCACGAAAAGCCGGTCGTAGAGCTCGTCCCAATACCATTTGTTGAGCAGGAACCGGTAGAGCGGGCGCGCCGCTCCGGCGAGCCGCGCGGGCACATCGGGGCGGGCGACATAGGCGAACCACGCAGCAGCGAGCCCGATCAGCATCACGATCGTCGCCGAGAGCTTCACGAGCAAGGGGACCTCGTGCATCGCATGCATCAGGTGCGCATCGAACGCGATCGACCCCTGCCAGAAACTCGCGCCTTCCTCGGGTTCGAGGAATAGCGCATGGAAGCCCCATCCGGCGAACACCGCGCCGATGCCGAGCAGCAGCAACGGCACCAGCATCGACCAGGGACTTTCATGCGGATGATAGCCGCCGGTCCCGGCCGGTGCAGCGACCGCGTGATGCGCGCTGTCGCCATGCTCGTCTGCCGGTGCGTCATGGTGCGCGTCGTGGTGCGCGGCGTGCTGGATATGCTCGCTACCCGCCCAGCGCGGGGCCCCCCAGAAGGTGAGGAACATCAGCCGCCACGAATAGAAGCTGGTCAGCAGCGCCGCGAATACCGCGACCGCAAACGCGACGGTGCCGTGCGTCGTGCCGCTCGCGAACGTCGCCTCAATGATGGCGTCCTTCGAGTAAAAGCCCGCAAAGCCGAACACGCCGACGATGCCGACACCAGTGATCGCCAGCGTGCCCGCCAGCATCGAGTAAAAGGTAAGCGGAATGCTTTTTCGCAAACCACCATAAAAGCGCATATCCTGTTCGTGGTGCATCGCATGGATCACCGACCCTGCGCCGAGGAACAGCAGAGCCTTGAAGAACGCGTGTGTGAACAAATGGAACATCGCGCCGCCAAATGCGCCGACGCCGGCCGCAAAGAACATGTAGCCCAGCTGCGAGCAGGTCGAATAAGCGATCACGCGCTTGATGTCGGTCTGCACCAGCGCCACAGTGGCCGCGAACAGTGCGGTCGCCGCGCCGACATAGGTGATGACGGTCATCGTCGTCGGCGCTTCGGCGAACATCGGCGATAGCCGGCAGACCATGAACACGCCGGCCGTCACCATCGTCGCGGCATGGATCAGCGCGCTGACCGGCGTCGGCCCCTCCATCGCGTCGGGCAGCCAGGTGTGCAGCCCCAATTGGGCCGATTTACCCATCGCACCGATGAACAGCAGCAGCGTCAGCAGCGTCAGCGTATCGACGCGAAAACCGAGGAACCCGATCGTCGTTATCCCGATTGCGGGCGCGGCCGCGAGGATCTCGGGTATCGAGACGGTCCCGAACACGAGGAACGTGCCGAAGATGCCGAGCGCGAACCCAAAATCGCCGACGCGGTTGACGACGAATGCCTTGATCGCCGCCGCGTTCGCGCTCGGCTTTTGATACCAAAAACCGATGAGGAGGTACGACGCGAGCCCGACCCCCTCCCAGCCGAAAAACATCTGGACGAGGTTGTCCGCCGTGACGAGCATGAGCATCGCGAACGTGAAAAGCGAGAGATAGGCAAAGAACCGCGGCTGGCTGGGGTCTTCGGCCATGTAGCCCCAGGAATAGAGGTGTACGAGCGCCGACACGCTGGTGATGACGACGAGCATCACCGCCGTCAGCGCGTCGATGCGCAGGCTCCACGCGACTTTCAGTTCGCCCGACTTGATCCAGTCGAACACGGGTACGACTTGCGCGATACCCGTTCCGGCGATGTATCCCGCGAACACTTGCCACGCGATCGCGCATGAGACGAACA
>JAYTAR010000278.1:0-3853 GCA_043737455.1 Sphingomonadales bacterium
GCACTGGCCGGGCACGTCGCCCTGTCCATTTTTACCCGAGCCACCGCGCCACGAATCGAAAGGGGCCGCCCGGTCGCCCGGACGGCCCCTAGTCGTGTCGCGCCACGCTGGGCGGCGCGACTGCAATCACATCGCGTTCGACGAATTCATCGACGTCGAGTTCATCGTGGTCGAGTTCATCGTGGTCGAGTTCATCGCGCCCATCGAATTATCGGCGGCCATGTTGCCGCTGGCACCCATTGCGCCGTCGACGTTGGTCATCGTGTCGTTCGTGGTGCCCTCCATGGCCGACGTCGAATTCATCTCGACGACATTCATGTCGGTCGTGTTCGTGTTTTCGGTCTTGCTGCACGCCGCGACGGCGAGGGCGGCGGCGGCGATCATCGAAACGGTGGCAATCTTGCGCATCTTGTGCTCCCTAGGTTTGAGGACTTGGACGGCCTTTGCCCTAATACCCAAATCGACGTGGGCATTAGCTTTTCTTTTCGCCGCGCTCAAGCGCGATTGTGTCGATTTTCCGGCACGATCCCCAACGTCGACACGAATGCGAGCAATTGCGATGAAAGTGCGGCATCGAACGCCGCGCGATCGGCTGATTTGCCCAGCGCGGCGACGCTCGTAACCGGATAGTCCGCCAGCCCGCAGGGGACGATACCGGCGAAATGCGTCAAATCGGGGTCGAGATTGATCGCGAAGCCGTGCAGCGAGACCCACCTGCGGACGCGAATGCCGATCGCGCCGATCTTTGCCTCCCGGCCCGCATCGGTCGTCCAGATGCCGATGCGGCCGGGTGCCCGGTGCGCGGGGATGCCAATCTCACCGAGCGTCGCGATCAGCCAACCCTCGACGGCGTTGACGAAGCAGCGCACGTCGCGTCCGCGCTTGCCGACGTCGAGGATCAGATAGCCGATACGCTGTCCAGGGCCGTGGTAAGTATAGCGGCCACCACGTCCCGCCACATGTACGGGAAACCGGGCGTCGAGCAGTTCGGCGGGGTCCGCGCTTGTCCCGGCCGTGTAGAGTGCCGGATGTTCCAGCAGCCAGATCGCCTCGCGCGCGGTGCCTGCCGCCACGGCCGCGGCGCGCGTCTCCATCCAGGCCAGCGCCGTCGGGTAGGGCACGGGCTCGTCGCTGACGATCCAGTCGATCGCGTCGGTCACTTGTGCGCCTTCCCGCCTTTCTTTAGCGGCGCGTCTGACACTGCCGGCGGGGCCTTGGCAAATGACCTTTTCGTACGACCGTACCTGGGCCGACGTGATGGCGATGACGCGCGCAAATGGCGCCGTGCTGATCGCGGTCGCCGGCGCGTTCATCTTTCTGCCCGTGTTCGCCTTGTTCCTGTTCGCGCCGATGCCCGAAGGCGCAACCAGTGGCGGTGATGCGATCACCAAGCTGATGGACTATTACCGGTCGCATATCCTGGGATTCATGCTCGTCAACCTGATCGGCGCCTTCGGGCAGGCGACGTTGTTCGTCCTGCTGCTCGACCGCGCGCGACCGACGGTGGCCGAGGCTTTACGCGCAGCGCTGTCGCTGTTGCCGGTCTTCTTCGTGGCCGAAATCATTGGCAATCTCGCGCTCGGGATCGGGATCGCGCTGCTGATCGTGCCTGGCCTGTACCTTCTGGGACGGTTGGCCACGGTGGGGCCGCTACTGGTGGCGCGGCGGGTCGGCAATCCGTTGACCGCGCTCGGCGAGGGCTGGCGGATGACGCAAGGGGTCGGCTGGCGCATCGCCGGGCTCGTCATCCTCGTGGCGCTGGTCAGTTGGATCGCAGTGTCGGCGCTGTCGTCGGTGCTGGTCGTCGCCGGATCGCTGATCCTTCCCCAAGCTAGCAGCCCGATCGCCGTTGCGGTGGCGAACGCGTTGAGCAGCGCGACACTCAGCCTGTTGATGACGATATTGGCAGCGGCGATCTACCGTCAGTTCGACGCGAGCAAGGCGTTCTGAGGCGAAGCATCGCGCGGCAAATGACCCGACAGGCGCGGGTCGGGAAAAATTTCGACTTCGCGCCGAAATGGCACGAACCCCTGTGCACGGTAAAAGCCAAGCGCCGACGAATGATCGAGCGTGCAGGTGTGAACCCAGACGCGCGTCACGTCGCGCCGCCACGCAAGCGCGAGCGTCTGCGCCATCAGCCAGCGCCCATGGCCTTGTCGTGCCAGATCGGGGATCAGCCCGAAGTAGGCGATCTCGCATGCCGGCGGTTTGCGGAAATCGAGCTCGACCATGCCGACCTCTATCCCTGCCGGGTCGACCACGGCGTATACTGCGACCTCGGTTTGCGCGACGATCGCCAGCAGCGAAGCATCGTCGAGGATCAGGCGTGAAAACCACAGCCATGGCGCGCCGACGCGGCGAAACAATGCACGGTATTTGGCTGGATCAGGTGCCCGCCAAGCGACCATCTGCAGGTGGCTTTCGGGCATCGGCGCGGGCCGCGGCCTTGCGACCATCTCGAGCGAGGTGACGACGGCGGCAAGCTGGTTGTCGGAAAGCGGAGTGAGCCCCATCAGTCCCAGCGCGCGCGCGGCGGCAGGCTCATCAAGATCGCATTGATATTGCCTCCGGTCTTGAGGCCGAACAACGTCCCGCGATCGTGCACGAGGTTGAATTCGGCGTAGCGCCCGCGCCAGCGGAGCAACTCGGCCTCTTCGTCGGGCGTATAGGGCGCGGCCAGACGACGGCGCACGATCGCTGGGTAAATGTCGAGAAACGCTTCGCCGACCGCACGCGTCAATGTGAAATCCTCCGCGAAGTCACGCTCGAGGTGATCGTAGAAGATCCCGCCGACGCCGCGATGGACGCCGCGGTGCGGAATCCAGAAATAATCGTCGGCCCATTTTCTGTACACGGCATAATCGCCTGACGGACTGGCGGCGCAGGCACGCTCCATCGCCGCGTGAAAATCGGCGGTGTCGTCGGGATGCGGTAGCGCTGGGTTCAGGTCGGCCCCGCCGCCGAACCAGCGCTTGGTGGTCACCAGGAAGCGCGTGTTCATGTGCACCGCCGGAACATGCGGATTCGCCATATGCGCGACCAGGCTGATGCCGGTTGCAAAGAAATTCGGGTCATCGCCTGCGCCATGGATCGAGGCGGCGAATTCACGACTGAACGCCCCGCCGACGGTCGACACGTTGACGCCGACCTTTTCGAAGACGCGCCCCTTCATCACGCCGCGCACACCGCCGCCACCCGCGCCGCTGGGATCGTCGTCGCGGTTCCAGGCGGTGTAGTCGAACGTAGCGTCGCTGCCCGCTTCGCGCTCGATCGCCTCGAATGCCGAACAGATCCGCGTGCGCAGCGACTCGAACCAGGTGCGCGCCGCCGATTGTTGCGAATCGAGCTCGATCATTGCGGAAATCCCCCTGTCTGGCGCAGTGCCTCGGCGAGCGCGATACCGGCGGCAACCGCGATATTCAACGACCGCACCTGCGCGCCGATCGGAATGCGCACTGCGGCATCGCAGGTTGCGGCCACGTCGAGGGGCACGCCCGCGCTTTCGCTGCCCATCAGTAGTACGTCATCGGCACAAAACGCAAAGTCGGGAAGGCGGATCGATGCTTTCGTCGTCAAAAGCACGATCCGTGCGGCGGGGCTACGTTCGGCAATCGTGAATGCAGTCCAGTCGGCATGACGCGTGACGTCGACGTTCCGGGCATAGTCCATGCCGGCGCGCCGCATCCGCGCGTCGGACCAGGTGAAATTGCATGGCTCGATCACATCCACCGCGACCTCGAAACAGGCCGCAAGACGAAGGAGGGCACCCATGTTACCGGCAATTTCGGGTTGATAAGCGGCAAGTCGCATTATGGCGCGCTAAGCTGCGCTGCCCCTTGTCGCAATCGGGTCG
>JAYTAR010000279.1:0-3846 GCA_043737455.1 Sphingomonadales bacterium
TCGCGGCAAAACAATTGGGTCGACTATGACAATGACGGCGACCTCGATCTGTTTGCGACCGACCGCGCGGGCGCGAACCGGCTCTACCGCAACGACGCCGGGCGATTTGTGCAAGCGTTCGTCGACGCTGCACCGACCGACGCTCGCTCGACGGTTGGTGCATGCTGGATCGACTATGACCGCGACGGCGATCTCGACATCTTTCTCGCCAACCAGTCGGGCAAGGCCGACGTGTTGTGGCGTAACGACGGCGCGAGTTTTACCGACGTCGCTCCGGCGCTTGGTATCGACAGTGCCGGCCGGACGCCGCAAGAGGGGGGCGTCGGCTGCGCGATCGGTGATTATGACGTCGACGGAAACCTTGATATCTTTGTGCCGAATTACGGCCGCAACGCATTATGGCGCGGCGATGGCAAGGGCGGCTTTGTAGCGGCGGCGGAAGCAACAGGGGTAGATCTCGACAATCACGCGGTTGGGGCGGCATGGGGCGATTACGACAACGACGGCTTCCCAGACTTGTCGGTGATGTCATACGAGGGCGAGCCCGGCAAACAGGTACCGCGCAACAGCCTGTTTCACAATTTGCGCGGCGCGCGCTTCGTCAACGTGCTTGCGTCGGATGATCGACTTAACGCTGGCGACCACGGCGTTGCCTGGGTCGATTACGACCGCGATGGCGCGGTCGACCTGTCGCTGACGAAGGGGTATGGCGACAGCGGGGGTCATTTTCTGTTTCGCAATGGTGCGCCCAAGGACGTCGCCGCGCGCAGCCTGTCTATTTCGGTGGTCGACGCACGCGGGCGCTCCACGCAGGCAGGTGCCGAAGTTCGCCTGTTCGACAGCCGAGGCAAGGTGCTCGGTAACGGTCAGGTGTCGACGGGGGGCGGCTATGGCGCTCAGGGCGTCACTCCAGTCCATTTCGGCGTCGGTGCTTCGAAGCGTGTGACCGTCGAGGTCGTCTTTATGAGCCCGACCGGTCGCAAGGTGCAGCGCCTGCCGAACCTGCAAATAGCCGATTATCGCGGCCGCGCATTGGTCGTCCGACGACAGCCGTAGGCCTCTGCCTCACGCTTCAGATGTTCATGTTGCGTTCTTATAGAATGTTCATTATGGTTTTGTGATGTCCGCTTTCAGACCACAGCGCGGAGCGATTGCGAACGACGTGTCGACGCGCTTTGGCCTCGCCGAACGAATCGCCGATGGTGACTGGCGCGACGAATGCGTAACGATCGATGGTTCAAGCTTATTGCCGGTCACGACGGTGACGATCGAACGACCCAAGACGATCATAGCGCGCAACGTGTCGCCTGACGTACCGTTCGACCGCTCGATCAACGCCTATCGCGGGTGTGAACACGGCTGCATTTATTGCTTCGCTCGACCGACTCACGCATTCCACGACTTGTCGCCGGGTATCGATTTCGAGACCAAGCTATTTGCAAAACCCGACGCGGCGGCCTTGCTGCGTGTCGAACTCAGCAAACCAAGCTATGTCTGTGCACCAATTGCGATGGGGACCAACACCGACCCGTATCAGCCAATCGAACGCGACTGGCGCATCACGCGCGAGTGCATTGCAGTGCTCGCCGAGACGCATCATCCGTTAATGGTCACGACGAAGTCGGACCGCATTACACGTGATCTCGATTTGCTAAGCGCAATGAGCGCCGAAGGCCTTGTATCGGTGATGATATCGGTAACGTCGCTCGATACCAAGACCGCGATGACGCTCGAGCCGCGCGCGCCTGCACCACGCAAACGCCTTGCCGCTATCGAGGCTTTGGCCAAGGCGGGCGTGCCCGTCCAGCTGTCGATCAGCCCGTTGATCCCCGGCGTTACCGACCATGAAATCGAACGGATTATCGCTGCCGGTGCCGACGCGGGTGCTTGCCGCGTTTCGTTTATCCCGGTGCGATTGCCGAACGAGGTTGCGCCGCTCTTCCGAGCATGGCTCGACGAGCATTATCCCGAGCGCGCCGGTAAAGTCATGGCAATCATCCAGTCGCTGCGTGGCGGGCGCGACAATGACCCGCGCTTTGGCGATCGCTTTCGTGGGCAAGGACCATGGTACGAACTCATGAAGACGCGCGTCGCGATCGCACGACGCAAGCATGGCCTCGATAGTCCGCGCGTCGACTTGCGCACCGACCGCTTTCGACCACCGCAGGGTGCGCAGCTTTCACTCTTATAGGCCAGCTTCGCGCTTTCCCTCGCAACCCGTCATAGCTAAGTCGGCCCATATTTTGTTTCGACAAAGGAACCGCCGATGAACAGCTACCTCAAACATTATATTGACGGTGAATGGGTGGCATCAACCGGGGGCGTGCGGCACGAAGTCGTCAGCCCGTCGACCGAAGAAGCGTGCAGCGAAATCACGATCGGGACGCCTGCCGATGTCGACGCCGCGGTCGTTGCGGCAAGACGCGCGTTCGATACGTTCTCGCAGACCAGCGTCGCGGACCGCGTCGCGCTGCTGGGTCGTATCGTCGACGAATACAAAAAGCGCATCCCCGACTTCGGTCGATCGATGGCGATGGAAATGGGCGCGCCGGTCAGCTTTGCTTCGACCGCGCAGGTTATGTCGGGGCTCGCCCATTTTCGCGGCACCGCCAAGGTGCTCGAGGAATTCAGCTTCGAAGAGACGATCGGTACAACGCGCGTGGTTCACGAAGCAATCGGCGTCGTTGGCATGATCACGCCGTGGAACTGGCCGCTCAACCAGATCGCGCTGAAAGTCGCGCCTTGTATTGCGGCTGGGAACACGATGGTTCTGAAGCCAAGTGAAGAATGCCCGGGCTGCGCGGCGATCCTCGCCGAGGTGATGGACGCGGCGGGCGTACCTGCTGGCGTCTTCAACCTCGTTCAGGGCGATGGGCCGACGACCGGAAATGCGATATCGTCGCACCCTGATATCGACATGGTCAGCTTCACCGGTTCCACCCGCGCCGGTATTTTGATTGCCAAGGCCGCCGCCGACACCGTCAAGCGCGTGCATACCGAATTGGGCGGCAAGGCGGCGAATGTCGTCCTAGCCGACGCCGATTTCGCCACCGTCCTTCCGCCAACCGTTCAGGGCATCGTCGCCAATTCGGGACAAAGCTGCATCGCGCCGACGCGCATCCTGGTCGCGAAAGAACGCGAGACCGAAGCGGTGAACTTCGTGAAATCGTATCTTGAAGCCGTGCCGGTCGGCGACCCGATGACGGAGGGAGCACACATCGGCCCAGTCGTGAACAAGGCGCAGTTCGACAAAATCCAAGCGCTGATCCAGTCTGCAATCGACGATGGCGCGACGCTGCACACTGGCGGCACGGGGCGTCCGGCGGGGTTCAATCGCGGCTATTACGTGCGGCCCACGCTTTTTAGCGGCGTCACTCCCGATATGCGTATCGCACAGGAGGAAGTTTTTGGGCCGGTTGCCACAATCATGACCTACGCCGACGAAAACGAAGCCGTGCGCGTCGCCAACGACACGCCGTTCGGCCTCTCCATGACCATATCCGGCGATCCTGCCAAGGCCGCCGCGCTTGCACCGCGCATGCGCGCGGGCATCGTTACCATCAACAGCTGGGGGCCCGACGCAGGCGCGCCATTCGGCGGTTATAAGCAATCGGGCAACGGACGCGAAAACGGGGTTTATGGCTTGCGCGAGTTCATGGAGGTGAAGTCAGTGATTGGAGGTCCTGCCTGAGCGGAACAGGCAGGAGATTGATGCGTCTGGAGAAGACGTTTTCAAAGGAACTGGCATGCCGCTCACCGCGATCGCGCTTAATTGCACGCTAAAGGCCGAGGGGCAAAGCTCGACCGATGCCATGATCGGCGTGCTCGCCGATGCGCTTGCAGAAC
>JAYTAR010000280.1:0-23416 GCA_043737455.1 Sphingomonadales bacterium
ACTGCTTCATGGGGAAGCCGTTGCAGCGGGAATGGCGACGGCGTTTCGTTTCTCGGTCGCGCGCGGGCTGTGTCCTTCTACCGACTCCGCACGCGTTGACGCGCATCTGCGCGCCATTGGGCTGCCGACTGGGGCGCGAGGACTGATCGCGGCCGACGGCGCAATGCTCGCCGCGCACATGGCGCACGACAAGAAGCGCAGCGACGGGGCGGTGCCGTTTCTCCTCGCGCGCGGGATCGGGCGGACCTTTCTCGCCAAGGACGTGAGCCTGGATGAGGTTGCCGCGTTTCTCGACGCCGATGTCGGCTGATGCCTAACGGCGTTGCCAAGCGTGACCTGCCGAGCAAGACCTGCCCGGTCTGTGCGCGGCCATTCGCCTGGCGTAAGAAATGGGCACGCGACTGGGAGAACGTCGTCTATTGCTCGGACAAATGTCGCTCAGCTGCGCCGAAGCGCGAGCATTAACCATCCCGCGATCATCGCGATGCCGCCGGTTGGCGTGATCGCGCCGAACCAGCGCGGCGCGCCAAGTGCCATTGCATAGAGGCTAAGCGCGAACACTGCCGCCCCGACGAGCAAAAATAGCGCTGCCCTTGGCGCGTGCGGTGCAACGACGAGCACTGCGACGGCGTGGATCAACTGATATACCGCCCCGGTGCGTAGCCACTCGATCGCCTGGCCCTGTGCGGCGTGCGCGCCGAACGCGCCCGCGGCGATTGCGAGCGCGGCGGACAATGCAGCGAGGCGGTCAAGCCGCACGCGGGGGCTCGTCGGTGGCGCGAAACAAGGTGTCGGACATTGCGTGCAGGTCGCCCGTTGCCGATTGCGCAGCAAGCCGGTCGGCGTCGCGCGCGCGATAGTCACGCTCGATACTCGTAATACGATCGTCGTCGATTCCAATCGCAGCTAACGCATGCCGCCCCATCAACACCGCCGACTCATAGACTTCGCGTACCGCAAAGCAGGTCGCAACATTGTTCAATGCGATCATCTGCCGCCGGTCGAACGCGCGTACCAGGACCGCGGCGTCGGGAAACGCATGGATGACGGGGTCAAGTTCGGTCGGCCCGAGGGTTGCATCGTCGATGCAGAAAACGATCAGCTGTGACTGATCAGCTCCCGCGGTGCGCAACAGGTCGATACGGCGTCCGTCGCCATAATAGACTTTGCCGCCGAACTCGGCGGTCAGCTCGATCTGCTGCGGCTTGATATCAATGAGCGTGACCGACAAATTCTCGGCATAGAGCATCTGCGCAACGGTCTGCCCAAAGCGGCCATAACCCACCACGATCGCACGCGCGGCTCCTGCATTCTCCGGACCTTCAGGCAAGTCGCCGGTAGCAGGTGTGAACTCGAAGCGTCGGGCGATCATCAGCAAGAACGGCGTCGTCGCCATCGACAATGTGACGATCGCGCTGAACAGGCTCGCAGCTTGCGGCTCGATCAGCTGCGCCGACTGAGCTTGCGCAAACAGCACGAAGCCGAATTCGCCGCCTTGGCTAAGCAGTAGGCCAAGCCCGAACGCGGGCCGCGTCGCCATCCCGAATAGCCGTGCGAGCCCGAAGATAAGCCCCGTCTTCACCGCCACCAGGGCCAGCGCAAAGCCGATGACAAACAAAGGATTAGCTGCGATGGCGGCGAGGTCGAGAACCATGCCGACCGCCATGAAGAACAGCCCGAGCAGCACCGAACGGAATGGCTCGACATCGGCTTCGATCTCGTGACGATAGGGACTGTCGGCAAGCATCACGCCCGCCACGAACGCGCCCAGCGCGATCGACAGGTGCAATGCCTCCATTACCGCCGCCGCCGCGATGACCGTGAACAGGCCAATCACGACGAACAGTTCGCGTTCGCCAAGCCGACCCGTCAGCCGCAGTAGCGGGCGGATCAGGAAGCGTCCTGCAAGCACCAGCCCGACAATCGCGCCAACTGTATAAAGTGCGAGCAGCCACCCTGGCGGGGCGTCCGGGTCAGCGGGCGCTCGTGACAGCGCGGCTATAATCGTAATCAGGGGAACGATCGCTAGATCCTGGAACAGCAGGACCGAAAATGCCCGCTCCCCGAACGGCGTGTTGATACGCCCCGACGATTTTAGGCTCGGTAGCACCTGTGCCGTCGACGACAGCGCGAGCGGCAAGCCGAGCGCCAGCGCGGCGCCCGGCGAAAACGCGGTCGCGAGGTAAATCAGACTAGCGATTGCCAGTCCGCACACCGTGACCTGCAACAGCCCCAATCCAAAGATATCGCGTTTGAGCCGCCAAAGTCGCGCAGGACTAAGTTCGAGCCCGACGAGGAACAGCAGCAGCGCGATGCCGAGTTCGGCAATGTGCAGCTTCGACTCGCCGCCACCAATGAGACCAAAGCCATGGGGGCCGATCAGGACGCCGCCGATCAGATAGCCGAGCACTGCGCCAAGCCCCAGTCGACGAAAGAGCAGCACCATGAGCAGCCCCACGCCGAGCAGGATGACGCCCTCGCGAAGCAGCGTTTCGCTCATTCCGGGCGCCCCGCCGCGGCCTGCACGACGACATCGGCGGCGGCGTCGAATGGCAGCAACACTGCAGCGTGCCGTGCGGGGTAATCGCGGACGACGGCGATGGCCCCGATCCCTGGCCAATCGCCGATCTGGTTGCTCAGTCCGCTCAGATAACCGGCCAGAACTTCGCGGGCCGTCACGATGTCGCGTGCCGATCGCCCTATGATCGCGCGCGCAAGCACCGTCGCGCTCGCCTGCCCCAGCGCGCATGCATGAACGGCATAACCATAGTCGGCGACGTTTCCGCGGGCATCGACGATCGCCTCGGCAACGATCCGACTGCCGCATAGTATCGCTCGACGCTCTACTTGGGCATCGGGCGCGGTTAGTGGCCGCGCGTACGTCACGTCGGTAGCCAGCCGCAGTATGTCACGAGTGTAAAGCGCTGCGCTCACGACGTCGGGCGCGGCGAGCCGCGACGTGTCTCTACGAATGCCATCAGCGCGCCACTGCTCGCGCGCAATAATGGCCAGCTACGCGATTTTGTCATCCACTCGGGACGGGCTTCCTTGGCGTTGCTGATCGTATCGTGGACGAGCGCCATCAAGAGAAACGCGAGTGTCGCCGCGATCAGCCCTTTAAGCGCGCCGAAACCCAGGCCAAGCACACGGTCGACCGGCCCAAGCACCGTGCCCCGCAATCGTCTTCCCAGGCCACCCCCGGCAAGGCGGACCGCGATGAACGCCGTGCCGAACACGACCGCAACGGCGAGGATTGCAGCGCCGCCGGTCGTGCCTACTGGCCCTGTCAGTAACGCCGCGACCGGCGCTTGAAACAGCCTTACCGCGAAGATCCCGGCGATCCATGCAGCGAGCGAGAACACTTCGATGACAAAGCCGCGCATTAATCCGAACGCCGCCCCAGCACCTACCGACAACAGCAACATAACGTCCAGCGCAGTCAGCCCCGCAGCCATGCGTCAGAACGCCTGCGACAGACGATTGTGCAGCTGGCGCGCCGGGCTGACGCTAATCTCGGGGACGACGTTCGACGCCTCGATACGAGCAACCCGGGCGTAGAGGTCGATGCTTGCTTCGACATGGCGGCGCGCGTCGGCGGGAAGTTTCGCGAGCGTCGTCGCATCGCTCGCCACTGGCGGACCCAAACGCCGCGAAGCGTCTCGCGCGCCATCGGCGCTGAGCTCGCCAACCTCGACCGCGCGCTGCGTCAACAACCACGCGATGACATGCATCAGCCGAGTGGTAACCTTCAGCGATTCGCAACTGAACAGCACGCGCTCCATCGGAGCGAGCGTATCGCGCGCTTCGCGTCCCACGATATCGAAATAGGCGCGCACTTCATCGGCAAGCAGCATCGCTTCGGTATAGAGGCTGTCAATCAGGCGGCGTGCAAGCATGGTCGGCAGCCCATGCCACAGCCGCACGCTTGGTGACATCGCAATCGTCGGCAGACGGACGCTCGGTCCGACGCATCTGTCACGCAACGATGTCGGGGATCAGCGCAGCTTCGACCCGTGATATTTCGTCGCGAAGCCGCAGCTTGCGCTTCTTCAGCCGAGCTAGCCGCAGTTGGTCCGACGCCACGCTGCCGACCAGAGCCTCGATACCTTCGTCGAGCAAGCGATGTTCACTGCGAAGCTTTGCGAGCAACGCGATTGTTTCAGCCTCGTTCACATGCAGCCCCCAAGTGGAGCATCTTACCGTGTCGGCGGGAACAGCTCAACGGCTGATGGCGTTTGAACGACATTGAGTTCGCCGCGGCCGAACAGGCGAACTATTATTCGATTGCTTTTCAGTTCGGCAAGGAGATCGTGTCAGTGCCCGATGCCCGTGTTTCTTCGCTTGCTACCCGCCACGCCGCGCTCGACGATCGGATCGGTGCCGAGGAACGGCGACCGCGTCCAGACGAAATTCTGCTTGCCATGTTGAAGAAACAGAAGTTGCGCTTGAAAGAAGCTTTGATGCGCAAGTAGCTGCGTCAGCGTACCGAAAGTCCGGGGCGCTTCCCCGGTGCTGATTTGAGGAATTCAGGCGTTGCGGGTTTGGTTGCGGCCGACCCATGCCGTGCCAGTTTCGGATCGATTTCAGCATCGAAGGCCACGCCGGCGCGACCTGCCGTACACCACGCAACGCGCCCTTCGATTTCGCCCAAACCGCGGATGTCGGCTACCAGCCGGGCATCAACGATCAACTCGACTGGCGCGTCGATCATCATGCCGCCAGCCGATAGGTTGCGTACTCGTGTCACCAGCGATTCAGTGCCATGCACACGGACAGTTGCGGTCAGGAACAAGCTATCGCGCTTTTCCTGTCGCTTCCCGCTAACTGCATCGATGTCGTTCACGATCGCCATCGCTCCGCTTGCCGCTCCACTGCTTCGATCGGGTTGGGCTATAACTGCGCAAACCTGTCGGAATTGTAAACGACGATCAACGCATCACTCGTCGCGTGACACTTTCTCGTTGCGTTCATGGCTCTCCTGCGCCTCGACCGTCATCGTCGCGACGGGACGTGCCTCGAGGCGGCCCAGCGAGATGGGATCACCCGTCACCTCGCAATAGCCGTATTCACCGTCATCGATCCGGCGCAGTGCGGCATCGATCTTGGCAATCAATTTGCGCTGGCGATCGCGCGTACGTAGTTCGATCGACCAGTCGGTTTCGCTCGAGGCGCGGTCATTAACGTCAGGTTCGCGTAACGGCTCGGCCTGCAGAGTCGCCAGCGTATCGAGCGACTCGCGCAGGATCGCCGCTTTCCACGCCATCAGCTTTGACCTGAAATAGGTCAGCTGCTGCTCGCTCATGAACGGTTCGTCGCTCGACGGCCGATACTCGCGTTCGCCATTCATCGTAGACACCGAACCATCCTCCGCCCCCGCATGGAGTGCCGTGGTCATCATCGTCTCCTAAGGTCGGGACCAGTGCCGCGATCTATAAACCGCATGCCCGCTCCTCGTCGTGGCGCGCCTATAGCCAGCACGATTGGGGGGCACAAGCAGGAGGGAACACCGCGCAACAGCAGCGAAACTGCCCCTGAATGATACGTTAACTGTCAATGTTGGCGGACCGCAGGGGATTTCGCGCTAGGCCGCGATCAAATATGGCTTAATCGGGTTGCAGCGGCGAGAATCGCGGCGCAACCGTCACTCATTCAGGTCCTGGAGGTCCAAGCTTTAGGACGGTGCAAACGGGAAGACGATCATGTCGGTGAAAATGGCCCTTGCTAAATTGTGTGCCTGCGCATGCGGCGGCGCGATCGTCGGCGGTGGTGCAATGCACGTGACGCAACAACCGCGCACCGCGCATGTCGCGAAAGTGCACAAGGCGCGCAAGCTGGTACGCGTAGCCACCGTTCGCCGCGCCCCCGCCGGGCGCGTCGTGAAGCGGGTACGCCGCGTCGTCACGACGCAGATGGCCTGCGCCGCACCACGCGTTACGACCACCACGACGCGAATGGCGGGCAATTTGCCGATGCCGCCGATGGCACCGCGAGCGTCGGCATTCGCCGATGCAGGGCCGATCGGCGGTGGCGGTGGCGCGATCCCCGTCGTCATCGGCGGCGGTTCGGGCGGTTTCGGCGGTGGCTTCTTTGCCGGTGGGTTTTCGGGCGGCAGCTCGGGCGGTGGCGGCAGCGTCGTCGTCAGCACCACGACCAGCGGCGGGTCGACGACGCCCAGCACCAGCGGCGGCACGATCATCAACAATAATAATTCGAACACGGGAACGTCGTCGACCAGCGGCGGTTCGACGTCGACCGGCGGCAGCTCGACTTCGTCGGGTGGAAGCTCGACCTCGACCGGGGGAAGCTCGACCTCGACAGGAGGAAGCTCGACCTCATCCGGAGGCAGTTCGACATCGACCGGTGGACTGTCGTCGACTACGGGCGGCATCTCGTCGACCACGACAAGTTCCACCGGCGGCTCCTCGTCGAGCGGCAACGTGACTTCTTCGTCCTCGGGCAATGTCACGAGTTCTTCGTCCTCGTCGGGTAATGTCACGTCATCGACCAGCTCATCGTCGAGCGGCAACGTGACGTCGTCGACGAGCTCGTCGTCGAGCGGCAACATCACTTCGTCGACGTCGACGTCAGGAAGCAGCTCGACGTCGGGGAGCAGCTCGACTTCAGGCAGCTCATCGACAGGGGGCAGCACTTCATCGGGTCCGCCGAGTGAAGTCCCCGCACCGCCGATGGTGATCCTGTTCGGCATCGGTGCCGCAGCACTTGTCGCACGCGGGCGCTGGATGAAGCGTCAAGCGGCCTAAATCACCGACCGATAGAGCGCTTCCGAATTGCCATAAACGGCGGTTTTGCGTGCGTTCACTTCACACACTTCACAGGGTGGACGACCATTTGCTCTGCGCTTTGTGAGGGGCGAGCGAATCGATCGCATCATGCAAGCATCGACGATTTGAAAGAGCGAGCGGCGCAAGCGCGGCCATGAGAACCATGCGAGCCTGCCGCATCGAGCGGCTGTAGGACAGCGCCGGTCCGTGCCGCATTGCGCCCTGGCCTCACTGACAGCATAGGCAAGCGCCATGCACGACGTCCGTCTCATCCGCGAAAATCCGGAGGCCTTTGACGCGGTGATGAAGCGGCGATCGCACGCCCCGGTCGCCGCCATGCTGCTGTCGCTCGACGAACGGGCACGCGCCGCGCTGACTGCCGATCAGGCGCGAACGGCAACGCGCAATGTGCTTTCGAAACAGATTGGCGCGGCGATGGCCAGCGGCGATGCCGGTCGCGCTGAAGCGCTCAAAGCCGAGGTGCAAGCGCTGGCCGCGGCGACCGACGATATCGGCACGTATCGCGATAGGCTGGCTGAGGAGCTTGCGGCACTTCCCAACATCGTCGCGCTCGACGTCCCGGATGGCGCCGGCGAGGCGGACAATCTGGTCGTTCACGAACACGGAGCCAAGCCCGCTTTCGCGTTCGATCCGGCCCAACATTTCGACTTCGGCCCGGCGCTTGGCCTCGACTTTGCATCGGCGCAAGCCGTCTCGGGAGCGCGCTTCGTCTATCTGCGTGGGCAAATTGCAAAACTGAACCGAGCGCTCGGTGCTTTCATGCTCGATGTCCATACCAATGATTTTGGGTATGAGGAGGTCGCGCCGCCTTTGCTCGTCCGCGATGACGCGTTCTTTGGTACCGGACAATTGCCGAAGTTCGCCGACGACTCCTTTCGCACGACCGATGGCCGCTGGTTGATCCCCACGTCCGAAGTCAGTCTGACGAACCTCGTGCGCGAGCGCATTCTTGCCGTGGGAGAACTGCCACTCCGCTTCACCGCGCTGACGCCATGCTTTCGTTCGGAGGCTGGCGCGGCCGGTCGCGACACGCGAGGGCTCATCCGCCAACATCAGTTCGACAAGGTCGAGCTTGTCTCGATCACGACGGCCGAAGCGAGCGATGCCGAGCATGAACGCATGACGCAGGCGGCGGAAACGGTGCTCGACCGACTCGGCCTGCCCTATCGCCGGATGCTGCTCTGTGCAGGCGACATGGGGTTTTCCGCGCGTAAGACTTATGATCTGGAGGTGTGGCTGCCGGGACAGAAGCGCTACCGCGAAATCAGCAGCTGTTCTAATTGCGGTGACTTTCAAGCCCGACGCATGAATGCACGCTATAAGGCCGGACCCAAGGACAATCGGCTCGTGCATACACTCAACGGGTCGGGTGTCGCGGTTGGACGCGCGCTGGTCGCGGTGCTGGAGAATTACCAACAGGAAGGCGGGGCGGTCGCCGTTCCCGACGCACTGCTGCCCTATATGGGCAACCTCAAGCGGCTCGAACCCTGATGCGTATCCTCCTGACCAACGATGACGGCATAAACGCGCCCGGCCTGAAAGTTCTTGAAGATATCGCGCATGGGCTCTCAGACGACATCTGGATCGTGGCTCCGGCCGAGGAACAGTCGGGTGCGGGACATTCGCTGACGCTCAGCCGCCCAGTACGCGTTCGCCGCCACGACGACCGACGCTTTTCGGTCAGCGGTACGCCAACCGACGCAGTGATGATGGCATTGGGAGTCGTGATGGGCGATGCCAAGCCCGATCTGATCCTGTCGGGCGTCAATCGCGGCGCCAACCTTGCCGAGGACGTGACCTATTCGGGAACGGTCAGTGCCGCCATGGAAGGCTCGCTTGCCGGCTACCGCTCGATCGCGCTCAGCCAAGTCTACGCCCGCGAGGGGATGGGCGACACCGTTCCGTTCGCAACCGCCACGGCGTGGGGCACGCGGGTGCTACGCCCGTTGATCGCCGCCGCCATGCCGCCACGCACCCTCATCAACATCAACTTTCCTGCTTTGTCGCCCAGCGCGGTGCGCGGTGTTCGCGTCGTCGAACAGGGCTTCCACGATTACGGACGGGCAAAGATCGTCAAAGGCGTCGATCCGCGCGGCTATCCCTATTACTGGTTCGGGCTCGGCGAAACGGCGCAGACCCCGGGGCATGTGACCGATATCGAAAGCATCGCTGATGGCTTCGTGACCATCACGCCGCTGCACCTTGACCTAACCCATTATGGGTCCATCCCGATACTCGCACGGGCGCTTGAACACTGCTAAGAGCCATCTTGTGGGTGGGCGCTTCATGATACTGATCGCCACGGCGATCCTGCCGGGTTGCATTCCCCGCGTGCCGGTGGCTGCGCCGAGCGCCGCCCCGCCTTCCCCGTCCACCGCACCGGCACAAGTTGTGACCGCGAAACGCCTAGCCCTCGATCTATCGAAGCTGGCGGACCGCCCCACTTGGGAGATGCGTCCGGTCGTCGCGCGTCCTGTCGTCGACGGGTCGCGCCGATTTCATGTCGTCGCCGTTGGCGACACGGGAAGCGGCGTTGCCTATGCCTATCGCATTCCATGGAGCGCGATCGTCGCCGCCAATGGGCTTGCCGCTCCCTATGTGCTGCGCGTCGGACAGCGGCTCTTGCTGCCAAACGATACTCCTGGCGGTCAGGTGCACGCGTCGGCCGTTCCCAAGACCATCGAGGCACGTGCGGCGGCGTTCCAGATCGCCATCGACGATCTCGTTACCGGTAGCGCACCGGCGCGGATGCCCCAGGCAACGCGTCGCGTCGTTACGGCCAGCGGCATCGGCCGATTTGGCTGGCCTGTTGCTGGAAGCGTCGTCGCGCGATTCGGGCCGCAAGGTTCCGGTCGATTCAATCAAGGGATCGATATCGCGGCATCGTCGGGTGCCGGCGTCCGGGCAACCGCCCCCGGCACGGTCGCATATCTTGGTCGAGGCGTGCCCGGATATGGCATGCTCATCCTGTTGCAGCACGATGGAAATTGGATCAGCGCCTATGCCCGGATTGGCACGACGAGCATAGTCAAAGGCGAAACCATCCGTGCAGGGCAGATCATCGGCACCGCAGACGGCACTGCGCCGCTGCACTTCGAGCTTCGTCGCGCCCGTGCGCCGGTCGATCCGCTCGGCTTTCTGCCGCCACGATAAGCTTCAAGCTGCCTCGAACATGGCTTCGGGCAATGCCATCAAGCTCTCCGCACCGCCTTCGATCTTGCGACGCAGAGCGCCCGCATCGGGCATGATGCGCTCGGCAAAGAAACGCGCGGTCATGAGCTTGGCGTTCATGAAGGCTGGATCGCCCTGCCCGCCGGCAAGCTGGGTCTGCGCCGCATTTGCCATGCGCAGCCACATCAGCCCGACGGCGACGATGCCCATCAGATGCATATAGGGCACTGACGCCGCACCCGCATTATCGGGGTTTTGCACCGCATTGGTCATCAGCCACATCGTCGATTTCTGAAGCTCACCCGTCGCGACTTCGAGCGCGCCCGCATAGGTGGCGAGTTCGGGCGTTAACTTCGCAGCCGCGATTTCCTCGCTCAGGATCGAAAAGAACAACTGGATGGCACGGCCCCCGTTGGAGGCCAGCTTGCGCCCGACGAGGTCGAGCGCCTGAATGCCGTTCGTGCCCTCGTAGATCATCGCGATGCGTGCATCGCGAACATACTGCTCCATGCCCCATTCGGCGATGTAGCCATGACCGCCATAGACCTGCTGGCTGATCGTGGCGATTTCGTAGCCCTTGTCGGTGCCGTAACCCTTGATGACCGGCGTCAGCAGGGAAATCAGGTCATCGGCATGCTGCCGTTCCGCTTCGGTCTGTGCCTTGTGCGCAAGATCGACCTGCAACGCGCCCCACAGGCACAATGCACGCAACCCCTCGGTCAGCGCCTTGCCCTCCATCAACATGCGCCGCACGTCGGGATGGACAAACAGCGTATCGGCCTTTTCGCCGGGCTGCTTGGCGCCCGTCAAGGACCGACCCTGTCGGCGGTCGAGCGCATATTGCACCGCATTCTGCCGCGCGACTTCGGCCACCCCGAGCCCCTGCAAGCCGACGCCAAGGCGCGCCGCATTCATCATGATGAACATCGCCGCGAGCCCCTTCATCTCGTCGCCGACGAGAAAACCAGTCGCGCCGTCGTAATTCATGACACAGGTCGAATTGGCATGAATGCCCATCTTGTGCTCGATCGACCCACAGCTGACACCGTTGCGCGCCCCAAGGCTGCCGTCCTCGTTCACCAGGAACTTGGGCACGATGAACAGGCTGATCCCCTTGACGCTGTCCGGCGCACCGGGCGTCTTGGCGAGGACCAGATGAATGATATTGTCGGTCAGATCATGCTCGCCCGACGAAATGAAAATCTTCGTACCCGTCACGTTCCACGACCCGTCCGCCTGCGGCTCCGCACGCGTCGTGATCAGCCCGAGGTCGGTTCCGCACTGCGGCTCGGTCAGGTTCATCGTCCCGCCCCATTCGCCGCTGATGAGCTTGGGCAAATAAGTAGCCTTCTGCGCGTCCGATCCTTTGACGAGGATCGAGCTGATCGCGCCGTGCGTCAGCCCGGGATACATCGCAAACGCCATATTGGCGGAGATCATGAACTCCTGAAACGCGGTCGATACGACGTGCGGCAGATTCTGCCCGCCGAACTCCTCGGGTGCCGATAGCGTCGCCCACCCGTTGTCGACGAACTGCCGATAGGCATCCTTGAACCCCGCCGGTGTCGTCACCGATCCGTCGGCGTGGCGCGTGCACCCTTCCTGATCGCCCGACAGGTTGAGGGGAAACAAAACTTCGGCAACGAACCGTCCGCCCTCTTCCAGAACGGCATCGACCGTATCGGGCGTCGCATTCTCAAAGCCCGGCAGATTTGCGTAGCGCTCAAGCCCGATGACGTGATCGAGCACGAAACGCGTGTCGCGAATGGGGGCATGATATTGAGGCATGATCGTCTCCGAGACCGAGTCAGTGAGCCTCGTGCTCGGCGGCTTGCACCGTCGCCACGAAGCGGTTGAGTTCGTCGACATGCGCGTCGATGTCAGCGCGCTGACGCTTCAACAACGCAATCCGCGAAAGACATTTTTCGATCGTGACGTGACGCTGCGTCGCGCGCCCATCGCCGAGATCGTAGAGATCGATCATCTCGCGAATATCGGCAAGGCTAAATCCGACGCGCTTCGCACGCAGAATCCAGGCAAGCCGCGCGCGGTCACGCATCGTGTAGATGCGCGTCGTCCCGCGACGGACCGGCGCGATCAATCCCTCGTCCTCGTAGAAACGCAGCGCACGCGCGGTGACACCAAACTCTTCGGAGAGGTCCGAGATCGAAAAATCGTTTCGATCACGCTTGTCGGGTGTGTGGAGCGTCGCGTGCGAGCCGAGTTCGGTCATGGCAGCGATGTAGTTTACGTTAGCGTAAAGGGCAAGTGTGCGGGCTGGTGTTGCTTGGAAGTCTCAGCCTTACCTCAACAATCATCGTGGCTTAGCTCGCCACCCTCGATCCGCCGGTAGAAACAACTGCGCGCACCGGTATGGCACGCGGAGCCAGCAGGTATCGCCTTGATCCAAAGTGCGTCCTGATCGCAATCGATGCGCAGCTCGACGACGCGCAACGAGTTGCCCGATTCCTCGCCCTTTCGCCACAGCCGCTCGCGGCTGCGCGACCAGAAATGCGCCTCGCCCGTCGATTGCGTCAAGGCAAGCGCTTGCGCGTTCAGATGCGCGACCATCAGCAGGTTGCCACTCGCGGCGTCGGTGACCACGCCCGTTATCAAGCCGTCCGCGTCCCATTTGGGGGTCAGCAACGAGCCGGTCTCGATCTGGTCGGTCAAATACATTTCCCATGACAAAAGCGAGACAGCGGCGTGCGACGCTCGTATAGGCGCGATTGACAGCTGCCGCCAAACGGACGCCCCCCTTGCTGACGACGCACCCTTTCGATGATGACAAGCTGCATGAGGAATGCGGCGTATTCGGCGTGTGGAACGGCGATGCAGCCGCCGCCCTCGTCGCGCTGGGCCTTCACGCCTTGCAGCATCGTGGACAGGAAGCCGCAGGTATCACTTCCTATGACGGGCACCGCTTTCACACGCACCATGCCATGGGCCATGTTGCGGGAAACTTCGATCGCGACGACGTTATCCGGTCGCTCGTCGGACGTGCGGCGTGCGGGCATGTTCGCTATGCGACGACAGGTGAGACCGCGCTTCGCAACGTCCAGCCGCTCTACGCCGAGCTGGCCTCGGGTGGATTCGCAGTCGCGCACAACGGCAATATCTCGAACGCGATGGCGTTGCGGCACGATCTGGTGCGGCGTGGTTCGATCTTTCAATCGACGAGCGATACCGAGGTCATCATTCACCTTGTCGCGACGAGCAGCTACCGCACTTTGCTCGACAAGTTCGTCGACGCGTTAAAGGCGATCGAGGGCGCCTACTCCCTCGTCTGCATGACCGCCGAGGGGATGATCGCCTGCCGCGATCCGCTCGGTATTCGTCCGCTCGTGATGGGTGAATTGAACGGCGCCGTCATCTTTGCGTCGGAAACCGTCGCGCTCGACGTGGTCGGCGCGACTTATCTGCGCAGCATCGAACCGGGCGAACTCGTGATCGTGACTGCAGCCGGCGTCCGTTCCGAAAAGCCCTTCCCCAAGCTTCACGCGCGACCGTGCATCTTCGAGCACGTCTATTTCAGTCGCCCCGATTCGATTGTCGACGACAGTGCGGCGAAAGGCCGATCGATCTACGACGTGCGCAAAGCGATCGGTGCCGAGCTCGCGCGCGAAAACCCGGTCGACGCCGACCTCATCGTCCCCGTCCCCGATTCGGGTACGCCCGCAGCCATTGGCTATGCGCAGGCTTCGGGCATTCCGTTCGAACTGGGTATCATCCGCTCGCACTATGTCGGGCGCACCTTCATTCAGCCGGGGGATCAGGTGCGCCACCTTGGCGTCAAGCTAAAGCATAACGTCAACCGTGCGCTGATCGCGGGAAAGCGGGTGATTCTTGTCGACGACAGTATCGTACGAGGTACGACCAGTTTGAAAATCGTGCAGATGATGCGCGATGCAGGTGCCGCCGAGGTTCACTTGCGTATCGCCAGCCCGCCAACGCGGCATTCCTGCTTTTACGGCGTCGACACGCCCGAACGCACCAAGTTGCTGGCGCACCGGCTCGACGTCGGCGGGATGCAGGATTTCATCCACGCCGACTCGCTCGGGTTCATCAGCATTGACGGACTGTACAAAGCCCTTGGTGAAACGCAGCGCGCCTCGGACCGCCCGCAATATTGCGATGCGTGCTTCACCGGCGACTATCCCACGCGTCTGACCGATCAGGACGACCTCGTGCCCGAAGATCAGTTCGAACTCCTTGACGAGCGTGTGGCATGAGCATTTTGGATGGACAGCTTGCACTGGTGACCGGCGCGTCGCGCGGGATCGGGGCGGCGACGGCCGAGGCGCTGGCTGCGGTTGGTGCGCATGTGGTGTTGACCGCGCGCACCGCCGCGGGGCTCGAAGCGGTCGAGGAACGTATCCATGACGCTGGCGGGAGCGCGACGATCGCCCCGCTCGACCTGACCGACGGGGACAGCATCGGACGGCTGGCAAGTGCGATCGCCGAACGCTGGGGCGCGCTCGACGTGCTCGTGCTCAATGCGGCCACGTTGGGCACGCTGACACCAGTGCCGCAGATCGATCCCAAGGAATTCGCCAAGGTGCTCACCTTGAACGTCGGCGCGCAGGCGGCGCTGCTGGCGGCTTTCGACACGATGCTGCGTGCGAGCAGTGCCGCGCGCGTCATCGGCGTGACCTCGAGTGTCGGCGCTTCGCCGCGCGCTTATTGGGGCAGCTACGCCGTCTCGAAGGCTGCGTTCGACGCGCTACTGCTGACCTACGCCGACGAGAACGCCAGCGCTGGGCGCATTCGCGTTGCGCTCGTCGACCCTGGCGCGACGCGCACTGCGATGCGGGCAAAAGCCTTTCCAGGCGAGGATCCGACGACGATCAAGGCGCCCGAAGTCGTGGCAGCACGCATCGTTGCGCTGGCCGGCGAACCGTTCGACACCGGGGCCCGCGTTCGCATTAACTGAACCGCTTAGTGCCGCAGTAACGCTCGCGGCGCACAATTGCGAACATGAGCCCGCCATCGTTTTCACTTTCGCGCTACGCGACCGCTGCGCAGGAAGATCGGAGCGCGCTGCGGATGCGTCTGTCGATGCCAGCGACGTTGCGTGCGTCGGGATCGCACAGCTTCGCCTGTACGGTCACCGACCTGTCGCTCGGCGGTTTCGCGGTCAGCGCCGTCACCGGCATCGGACCGGGCACGATTTGCTGGCTGTCGATCGGTCCGCTCAAAGGACTGCAGGCGCGGGTCGTGTGGAACGACGGTCACGCTGTGGGATGCGAATTTGCCGACATGCTGAACCCGGCAGTGTTCGAGGCGCTCGTTCGCTAGCGTTTAGCGCCAAACATACGCGTCGGCGCAAGCAGCCGCGATTTAGAATTTGCTCGCCTGATACGCGGCCAGCGCACGTTCACGGCCCTCGCGGTGCCCGATCAGCATCGGCGCATAACTCTTGGGCGCGACGCCCGCGCCGTGCGGATCGTGAATGGTTGCGTCTGGCAGCTTGCCAAGTTCCGGGACCCAGCGCCGGATATAGTCACCGCTGTCGAATTTTTCCGACTGCGACAAGGGGGCCATGATCCGCACGAACATATTTGAATCGACGCCCGAACCTGCGATCCACTGCCAATTGACACTGTTCGACGCATAGTCTGCGTCGACCAAAGTATCCCAAAAGAAGCGCTCGCCACGACGCCAGTCGATCAGCAGATGCTTCACGAGGAACGATGCCGTGATCATCCGCACGCGGTTGTGCATCCACCCGGTCGACCAGAGCTCGCGCATGCCGGCATCGACGATCGGATAGCCGGCCTGCCCGCGCGTCCAGCAGGTGAAGTCGGCCTCGGCTTCGCTGCCGTCACGCGTACGCAGCTTTGCGTGATCGGCGCGGGCATGTTCGGTACCATAAGTGGCTAATTGGTCGATCGTGTTCGCGGCATAGTCACGCCAGCCAAGCTCGCGAAGATAGGGCTCGCCGTCCTTGCCGACCCGATCAGCGATTGCGTGCCAGACCGTCGCGGGCGAAATTTCACCGAAGTGCAGATGCGGCGACAGGCGCGAGGTGCCCGCTCGCGATGGAAGGTTGCGACCGGAGTGGTACCCATCGACGGCGTCGAGAAATGCAGTGAGATTGGCGCCTGCGCCCGCCTCGCCGGGCTTCCACACGTCGAAACCGGTCGCCCAGTTCGGCTCGGTCGGAAGCAAGCCCCAATCGTCGAGGGAATCGCTGCGGGCAGCGACGGCAGCGATCGCTTCGGGCACCGGGACTGGCCTTGACGGGGGCATCTTGTCGAGCAGTGCGCGCCAATAAGGGGTGAAAATCTTGTAACGACCCCCACTGCCGGTCTGGATCGATCGTGGGGGTGCAAGATGGTTGCCGTCGTGCAGCGTCAACGCATCGCCGAGAGCCGCGTCGATCCTTTGCCACCAGGGTTCGTAAAGCCGCGTTGCATGGATCTCGCTCGCGCCCGTCTCCTCGCGCAGCTGCTCGAGTTCGGCAACCGAGTCGCCGCGTCGCAACACGAGCTTCCCGCCAAGCGCACGATCGAGTGCGGCCAGGCTGTGATGCAACCACCAGCGCTGCGCGCCACCGATCGCGTGATCGCCGGGCGTGGCATCGTCGAGAACATACACCGGGACGATCGCCCCCGCCGCGGCTGCTGCGGCAAGCGCGTGATTGTCGGCAAGGCGAAGGTCCTGGCGGAACCAAATAATTGCGGTCACTTCAGCTTGTCCATAGCTACTCGAACCTCGAACGTGCCGCGCGTTAGCGGGTTGCCGAAGCGCTGGTCAGAGAGCACGAGGTCGTTACCCTCAACACGTGCGAGCGGCATCCGCGACCAGAATAAAAAAGCGCGAACATTGGGATCGCGCGCAGCCGCAAGCGCGATGAGAGGGCCGTTCATGCCGGTCGACCTCGGCACGTCGGTCAGACGCGGCGCTGAACCGAGGGCATATTCACCCGCGCCGTATAGGTCGCCGCCGCGCCAGTGCATCTCGCGCCGCCAGAATTGAACGGGCACGGGATTGGCGACCACGAGGTCACCATTGACACGCACCGCGCCCTGCACCTCGGCACGGGTGCTCGCCTCGGCGTGACCAGTGATCAGCCCGTTCGCGGCGATGTACACACAGATTGCGGCGAAGCTCGCGATCGCCGGCGCGCGCCAGTCGGACCTTCCCGCACGCTCGCGGCGGCGCGACAGCCACACGCCCGCGATCAAAGCGGCCCACAGCCAGATGTCGATGATGAACAGCGTATCGCCCGCGAACCAGCGGCTCGAAAACGGCTCGAGCAGGCGGATGCCATAGCTGTTGAGCCAGTCGAGCGCGGGATGGCTGAGCGTGCCCAGATAGGCGAGCGCGAGCAGCCAGCCGCGGTCGATTGGCAAGCGTTTCGGGTTCGGACGCCATTTCGCATAAGCGAGCAGCGCCGCGGTCAGCAGCAGCGGCAGAACCGCCAGCGCGACCGGCCCGTGCGTCAGCCCGCGCCGCATCGCGAGCGACTGCGTCCCGAGAACCGCGGCCACCGCGTCGATGTCGGGCAGGTTCGCGCCGATGATCAGTGCGGGCATCGCCAGTCCGGTACGCCGCTTCAGCCCCATCTGGCCGAGCACGGCACCCGCCAGGCTGTGCGTCAGATTGTCCATTGGCGCGGCGCTAGATAATGCGCGGCTCCTTGTCGATCTGCCATGTCTGCCCCTTGGCGATCAACGCGGCGAGATCGGCCCCCTTCCCGCGCGACTCTTCTTCGTTCTGCGCGATGACCGCAGTCTCGAACGTCGGTGCTGGATTGTCGTGGATGACGCCGAGCGCGACTGGAAAACCAACGGTCGGCAGTTCGACGAGCAGGTGGCCGAGCACCCGATTGGCAACATCGTGCACGGCGACGCCTGCTGCCTGCCAATCGCCTTCGATAACCTCGACCATTTCGAATGCGAAACGATCACGATCGAGCCGCAGCCCGCGTGTCCCGTTCGCGAACAGCATCGGCGCGTCATGCTCGAGCCACAGCTGACCCATCGGCGCGTTCGCACGGTCGGTGAACGGCGCAAACACGTCATCGTTATAGACGACGCAGTTCTGGTAGATTTCGACGAAGCTCGTGCCCTGGTGACGGTAGGCCGCCTTCAACACGCTGCCGAGATTCTTATGCACATCGATACCCCGCGCGACGAAACGCGCACCGGCACCGAGCGCGAACGCACAAGGACTGGCGGGGTGATCGACCGACCCGAACGGCGTCGAAGGACTACGCGTCCCTTCGCGCGAAGTCGGCGAGTATTGACCCTTGGTCAGCCCGTAGATCTCGTTGTTGAACAATAGAAACTGGCAATTGAGATTGCGGCGCAGCAAGTGCATCGTGTGATTGCCGCCGATCGACAGCGCGTCGCCATCGCCGGTGATGATCCACACGTCGAGCTCGGGATTGGCGAGCTTAACTCCGGTCGCGACGGCAGGTGCCCGGCCATGGATCGTGTGAAAGCCGTACGTTTCCATATAATATGGGAAGCGCGACGAGCAGCCGATGCCACTGACAAATACCGTCTTGGCAGGGTCGGCACCGATCTCGGGCATCGTGCGCTGCATCGCCTTTAGGATCGCATAGTCGCCACAGCCCGGGCACCAGCGTACTTCCTGATCGGTTTCCCAATCCTTTGGCGACGTCGTCGGCCCGGCCGCGACGATCGGTGTTATCGCATTCATGCTAAAGCACTTTCGATGGCTGCTTCGATTTCGGCAATCTTGAAGGGTTGCCCACTAACCTTGTTCAACGGCTGCGCATCGATCAGGAACTGATCGCGCAACACCGTCTTGAACTGACCGGTATTCATCTCCGGCACCAGCACCTTGTCGTATGAGGCCAGTAACGCGCCCATGTTCTTGGGCATCGGCCAGATGTGGCGGACGTGGATGTGGCTCACGTCGAGCCCCTTGGCGCGAGCGCGCCGCACTGCCTGGATGATCGGTCCGTAGGTCGAGCCCCAGCCCACGATCGCCAGCTTCCCGCCCTTGGTCCCAAGCGTGACGTCTTGCTCGGGAATGTCAGCCGCAACCCCATCGATCTTGGCCTTGCGGATGTCGGTCATCGCCTGATGGTTCGATGCCGAATAATCGAGATGGCCGGTGTCGATCTGCTTTTCGATCCCACCGATGCGGTGAAGCAGTCCCGGCGTCCCGGGCTTGACCCAGCGCCGCGCAAGCTTGGCGTCACGCGCATAGGGCTTGAACCCGCCTTCGGGTATTTGCGTCAGGAATTCGACCGGAAAGGCCGTGAAGTCGTGACGATCGGGCACTTTCCAAGGCTCGGCCGCATTGGCGATGTATCCATCGGTCAGGAGTATCACCGGCGTCATATAGGCGACCGCGATCCGCACCGCCTCGATCGCGCAGGCGAAGGCGTCGGCAGGGCTGCGGACCGCGAGCACGGGCATCGGCGCATCGCCATTGCGGCCATAGACCGCCTGGTACAGGTCCGATTGTTCGGTCTTGGTCGGCAATCCGGTCGATGGACCCCCGCGCTGCGAATTGACGATGACCAGCGGCAATTCGGTCATGACGGCAAGCCCCATCGCCTCGCCCTTCAACGCGATGCCGGGACCCGACGAAGAGGTGACCCCCAACTGCCCGGCATAGCTCGCGCCGATCGCCGAGCAGATCGCGGCGATCTCATCCTCGGCCTGGAAGGTCGTGACGCCGAATTCCTTCAGTCGCGCCAAATGGTGAAGGATCGCCGACGCCGGCGTGATCGGATAGCCGCCAAAGAACATCGGCAGGCCCGCAAGTTTCGCGCCCGCGACCAGCCCGAGCGCAAGCGCCTCGGCCCCCGTCACCGTCTTGTACAGGCCCGGTTCGGCGGGCGCGGCCGCAACGACGTGCTGGCGAACCGATTGCCCCAGCTCAGCCGTCTCGCCATACGCATGGCCAGCGTTGAGCGCCGCGATATTGGCGTCGGCCAGCACGCGGTTTTTGGCGAACTTCGAGTTCAGCCAGTCGACGATCGGCTGTCGCTCGCGTCCGAACATCCAAAGCGCGAGCCCCAGCGTCCACATGTTCTTGCACCGCAACGCTTCCTTATTGCCAAGCCCGAAGGGCTTGACCGCATCGAGGGTCAGCTGTGAGATGTTGAAGGCAAGCAACTGAAAACGCGCAAGACTGTCGTCGCCCAGCGGCGAAACGGCATAGCCTGCTTTGGTCAGGTTGCGCGTCCCGAACTCACCCGCGTCGGCGATCACCAGTCCGCCGGGCTTGAGCGCGTCGATGTTGGTCTTGAGCGCGGCCGGGTTCATCGCAACGAGCACGTCGGGCGCGTCCCCAGCGGTTTCGATCGCGGTCGAGCCGAAGTTGATCTGGAACGCGCTCACCCCGAACAATGTCCCCTGCGGCGCCCTGATCTCGGCCGGAAAATCGGGAAAGGTGGCAAGATCATTGCCCGCCAGCGCTGTCGCCAGCGTAAACTGACCACCCGTCAACTGCATGCCGTCGCCCGAGTCGCCGGCGAAGCGAACGACGATGTTTTCGAGTTCGGGGTGGGCGGACGCTTCGGCTTGGGTCAATTCACGAACGGCAGTGGCCATCATTTCTTCCATTGGGATCGGGTACGCCGCGGCACGCCGACAGGGTTGCCGCCACTTAATAGCACTTTATGGGCAATCAACCGAAATAGGCGCGAGCGCAGCTGCGCATCACCATCGCGTGTCGTGCCGCGACGACGCCGACATCCCCGTATCCGCCACCAAGCGTCCCAACGAGTGGGATATGACGGAGACGGGCAGCGCGCGCGACCATCGCGTCGCGCGCCGCGATCCCGGCGTCGGTCAGTGCCAGTCGTCCGAGCTTGTCGTCGCGGTGAGCATCGACCCCCGCCTGATAGAAAACGAGATCGGGCATCGCCGTACCCAGCAATGTGTCGAGCGCTGGCGCGAGCGCCGCGAGATAGGCGTCGTCGCCGGTGGCGTCGGGCAGCGCGACATCGATCGTCGACCGAGCCTTGCGCACCGGAAAATTGCGTTCGGCATGGATCGACAATGTCGCGATCTGGGGCATCTCCGCGGTCATGCGCGCGGTGCCGTCGCCCTGATGCACGTCGCAGTCGACGATCGCGATGCGCGCCCTGCGCCCTTCCGCCAACAGCCGATAGGCCGCTACGACGATGTCGTTGAACACGCAAAAACCCGCGCCACTGGCGGTGTCGGCGTGGTGCGAGCCGCCCGCCGCATTCGCCGCATAGCCGTGGTCGAGCGCCAGGCGAGCAGCCAAATACGTTCCGCCGACGCTGAGCGCGGCGCGACGCGCAACGGCGGGCGTGACCGCAAAGCCGATGCGTCGCTCGATCGCGGGGTCGACTGCAGCGGCAAGCACGGCATCTACGTAATGCTCGTCATGCGTCGCGCACAGCCAGTCGCGTGGCATCGGCACAGGGCGATGTTCGGTTAGTTCGCCTTGCGCGCGCAAAGCTTCCATGACGGCCGCGTATTTGCTGAACTGATGCGTCCCGTCATGGGCGGCGACAATATATTTGGGGTGGTGAACGACATGCAGCATGGCTTTCCAAGCTAGGAGCGCTGTGCTTCAAGCGCCATCGCCAAAGGGAGAATGACGGATGAACGATCGCCCCGACGTTGCTGCTTTTCTGGGGTTTCTGAACGCTTTGCCCGGACCCCGAACGCACGAGCTGGCTCCCGAGGTCGCGCGGGTGCAGATGGTCGCGATGCGCGCGGTCGCCGACGCCGACGTCGGGACGCTTGCAGTGATCCGTGACCTAACGATACCCGGCCCTGCCGGTCTGATCGCGGCACGGCTGTACGACGCCCGCGCCGATCGCGAACCCGGCCCGGTGATGGTCTTCTATCACGGCGGCGGCTTCGTGATCGGCGACCTCGACACGCACGAACCCTATTGCGCAGAGGCCGCGCGCGTCCTCGACGTGCCGGTGATCGCGATCGCGTACCGCCTTGCGCCCGAAGCACCGTGGCCGGCGGCACCCGACGATTGCGAAGCGGCGACAAGGTGGATCGCCGACGCGCCCGGCGAATTCGGCGTCACACCGACGGGGCTCATTCTGTCGGGCGATAGCGCTGGCGGTGCGCTGACGATCGTGACCGCAATGGCACTGCGTGATGCGCCCGCCGCGCTCCCCGTGATCGTGCAGGCCCCGATCTATCCGGTGGTGAGCGCACGCGACGACTGGTCGTCGTTCGCCGACCATGGCGAGGGCAAGCTCTTGACGTTCGCGATGATGGAGTGGTTCGCGAACCATTATGCCGCCGAGGTCGGGCATGTCCGCGCCGACCCGCTCGACCATGATCAGGCAGGAATGCCGCCGACCGTGCTGATGACCGCCGGGCTCGACCCGTTGCGCGATCAGGGGCGTGCTTATGTCAGCAAGCTGGCCGAGGCGGGTGTGCCGGTGACGTTTCGCGAAGCGGTGGGAAATATCCACGGCTTCATCAATCTGCGAAAAGGCATTCCCTCTTCGGCGCGCGATGTCGCGGGGTTTCTGCACGCAGTGAAAGCCGCGATCGCCGAGTATGCGCCATGAGCTATCGTCCGGCAGCAGCGATCATGTTGCTGAACCGCGAGGACAAGGTGTTCGTCGCTCAGCGCCTCGATTCGAGCGCCGACGCGTGGCAGATGCCGCAGGGGGGACTCGATGCGGGCGAGGACGCGCAAGCCGGGGCGCTGCGCGAGCTCGAGGAAGAAACCGGAATCGGCGCAGCCAGCGTCGAGATCATCGCACGGGCCTCGCGTGAACTGAGCTATGACCTTCCGCCCGAGCTTGCGCGCACCGTCTGGGGTGGGCGTTACACGGGACAATGCCAGCACTGGTTCCTGATGCGCTTCGTCGGCACCGACGCGGACGTAAATTTGGAGACCGCGCATCCCGAGTTCCGGACTTTCATGTGGGCCGATCCGTGGCGGCTGCCCGACCTCATCGTCAGCTTTAAAAAGCCGCTGTACGAATCCGTACTCGCCGAATTTGCGGCGCATTTGCCAGCGCGACCGGTCTCATGATCTATGTAATTGAGAACGCTGCTGCAATTCTCGCGGCGACGATCGCGGGGCTTGCGTTTGCGGCACTCTGGTTCCGTCGCAACGTCCCGGTAGCGACTGTCATCACTGGCTTCATCGCGAGCGCCTGGTTGTGTGCCATCCTTGCTGGCGCGCTGATCTTGGCCCCGCCGAAGGGCGGCGTGTGGACGATGACGCTGGGCAGTGCAATCGTCATCTGGGCTGGTTTCGTCGCGCCGGTGATCGCGGCGAGCTATCGCTTCCGCGCCCTGCCCTGGCGCACCGTCGCGACCGACGCCGGCGCATGGCTGGGCATCATGGTCGTGCAGGCGATCGTCCTGCGCATGATCGGACTGGCCGCCCCGCCCGGCTGACCTGCTAGGCCGCCGACTTCGCCATCGCTCTGAACTTGTGCAGCAGCGGTTCGGTATAGCCGTTGGGCTGCGCGACGCCTTCGAACACCA
>JAYTAR010000281.1:0-3830 GCA_043737455.1 Sphingomonadales bacterium
CCCGAGTTCTACAGCAACGTGATCTCGACCCGCGAATACCAGGACCGCTTAGACACGCTGGGCCGCGTGCGCAGCGCCGGCCTGAAGGTCTGCTGCGGCGGCATCGTGGGCATGGGCGAATCGCGCCTGCAGCGCGCCGGGCTGATCGCCCAGCTGGCCAACCTCAATCCGTACCCGGAATCGGTGCCGGTCAACCACCTGGTGCAGGTCGAAGGCACGCCGCTGCACGGCCTCGACCCGCTCGATCCGTTCGAATTCGTGCGCACCATCGCGGTGGCGCGCATCACCATGCCGCAGGCGCGCGTGCGCCTGTCCGCGGGCCGCCGCCAAATGGGCGAAGCGGTGCAGGCGATGTGCTTTCTGGCCGGCGCCAA
The DNA here is from genome assembly GCA_043737455.1 of Sphingomonadales bacterium. Taxonomy (GTDB): domain Bacteria; phylum Pseudomonadota; class Alphaproteobacteria; order Sphingomonadales; family Sphingomonadaceae; genus Sphingomonas_O. The sequence goes on from JAYTAR010000281.1 coordinate 375, forward strand.
TTCGATCTTCTACGGCGACAAGCTGCTCACGACCGACAATCCGGAAGCCGAGGACGACCGCGAACTGCTCGCCAAGCTGGGCCTCGTGACGCGCGCCTCCACGCTCGACAAGGCGCCCAAGGCAGCTTGCGGCGGCTGATCGAACCTCCTAAAACAACAATAACGGAACCGAACCATGTTCACAAAAATCCTCATCGCCAACCGCGGCGAAATCGCATGCCGGGTGGCCGCCACCGCGCGCCGCATGGGCATCAAGACCGTCGCCGTGTATTCGGATGCGGACGCGAATTCAAAACATGTGGCGGTGTGCGATGAGGCGATCAATATCGGGCCTGCCGCAGCCAAGGAAAGCTACCTGTGCGCCGACAAGATCATTGCCGTGGCGCTGGCGACCGGGGCCCAGGCCGTGCATCCGGGTTACGGCTTTTTGTCCGAAAACGCCGATTTTGCCGACGCCTGCGTGGAAGCGGGGCTGGTGTTCATCGGGCCGCCCGGCGCCAGCATGCGCGCGATGGGCTCCAAGTCGGCCGCCAAGTCGCTGATGGAAAAGGCCAATGTGCCGCTGGTGCCGGGCTACCACGGCGAGAACCAGGATCCGGATTTCCTGCGCGAGCAGGGCGACCGGATCGGCTACCCGGTGCTGCTCAAAGCCTCGGCGGGCGGGGGCGGCAAGGGCATGCGCATCGTCGAGCGATCGGACGACTTCAAGGCCGCGCTGGCCTCGTGCAAGCGCGAAGCGATCAGCGCGTTCGGCGACGACAAGGTGCTGGCCGAGAAATACTTTACGCGCCCGCGCCACATCGAGATCCAGGTCTTTGCCGATACCAAGGGCCAGTGCGTCTACCTTTTCGAGCGCGACTGCTCCGTGCAACGCCGCCACCAAAAAGTTCTGGAGGAAGCGCCCGCTCCCGGCATGAAGGAAGACCGGCGACGCGCGATGGGCGAGGCTGCGGTGGCTGCGGCGAAGGCCGTCGGCTACGTCGGCGCGGGCACAGTGGAGTTCATCGCGAACCAGGACGGCTCGTTCTACTTCATGGAGATGAACACGCGCCTGCAGGTCGAGCACCCGGTTACCGAGATGGTTACCGGCCTGGACCTCGTCGAGTGGCAATTGCGCGTGGCGGCCGGGGAGCCGCTGCCGCTTTCGCAGGCGCAACTCGCGATTCACGGCCATTCGATCGAAGCGCGCGTCTACGCTGAGAATCCCGCGAAGAATTTCCTGCCGTCGACCGGCACGCTGCGTCACCTTCGCTCACCCGAGGCGGTGGAGTTCGAGATTGGCGGGGGCGCCAGGCCGGCCGCGGTGCGGGTCGATTCCGGCGTGCGCGAGGGCGACACGATCAGCCCGTACTACGACCCGATGATCGCCAAGCTGATCGCGACCGGCGATACCCGGGCCGACGCCATTGCCGCCTTGCGCGACGGTATTGACGGCACCGAAGTCTGGCCGGTCAAGACCAATGCCGGGTTTTTGGGACGCCTGCTCGGCTTGCCAGAATTCGGGCTTGGCGACGTCGATACCGGTCTTATCGCGCGCAAGGTCGATGCGCTTGTCTTACCATCCGAACCAGACAGTGAGGAACTGGCCGAAGCCGCCGCCCTCCTATGTGCCAGCCCCGGCGATGGTCCGGTTAGCGCGGCGCTTGGTTTCCGGCTGAACGCACCGCCGCGTGCCGAGGCTAGAATACTGGACGACAGCGGCAATACGCATGTCGTGGCATTCGACGAGGTAGAGGCGGACGAGCCGACAGCGGATGTTCTTGCCTTTGCAGATGGCTTTGCCCGCCGCTACGTTTTGGCTGAACCGCGTGGCTCCGGCGTTGGCGCGGTTAGCGACGGTGCAATCCTCTCCCCCATGCCAGGCCGCATCATCGCAGTCGAGGTCGCGGCGGGCGATGCCGTGACCAAGGGCCAGAAACTCCTCACGCTCGAAGCTATGAAGATGGAACACAGCCTGACCGCGCCGTTCGATGGGGTGGTGGCGGAACTCAATGCCAAGGCTGGCGCGCAGGTGCAGGTCGAGGCGTTGCTCGTGCGGATCGAGGCGGGGGAGTGAAGTTCGTCCTTCCAAGCTTGGTCATTCCCGCGAACGCGGGAATCCATGTCCTGACCGAGCCGTGTGCCCGAGAGTGCAGACCATGGATTCCCGATCAAGTCGGGAATGACACAGTTTTTTTGCCGACAGGTGTGTAATGAGCGAAGCAATCAAGGAATTAGAACGATGCGTACGGTAGACCATTTCATCGCGGGCGGCGCGGGAGTTGCAGCAAAACGCTTCGGCGATGTGTTCGATCCGAACAATGGCGTCGTTCAAGCGCGAGTGCCTTTGGGCGACGCGGCGGTGCTTGAGCGCGCCGTTCAAGCAGCGCTCGGCGCGCAACCGGCATGGGCCGCAACCAACCCACAACGCCGGGCGCGAGTGATGTTCGAGTTCAAGCGGCTGGTCGAGGCCAATATGGATGCGCTGGCACACATGTTGTCGAGCGAACACGGTAAGGTCATCGCGGATTCGAAGGGCGACATTCAGCGCGGGCTCGAGGTTATAGAGTTCTGCTGCGGCATCCCGCATGTCCTGAAGGGCGAATATACCCAAGGTGCCGGTCCGGGCATCGACGTCTATTCGATGCGCCAGCCGCTTGGCATCGGCGCAGGCATAACGCCATTCAACTTCCCGGCGATGATACCCTTGTGGATGTCGGGTGTGGCGATTGCGACTGGCAATGCGTTCATCATCAAACCGAGCGAGCGTGATCCGAGCGTTCCGGTGCGGCTCGCCGAACTGTTTATCGAAGCAGGGTTGCCAGAGGGCATTTGCCAAGTGGTCCACGGTGACAAGGAGATGGTCGATGCGATCCTCGACCATCCCGATATCGCGGCGGTATCATTTGTAGGTTCATCGGACATTGCGCATTATGTTTACAACAGAGGCGTCGCCAACGGCAAACGCGTGCAGGCGATGGGGGGTGCGAAGAACCACGGCATCGTAATGCCCGATGCCGATCTCGACCAGGTTGTGAACGACTTGTCTGGCGCTGCCTTTGGTTCGGCCGGTGAACGCTGCATGGCGCTGCCGGTGGTGGTCCCCGTCGGCGAGGATACCGCCAACCGTCTGCGCGAAAAGCTGATCCCGGCGATTGCGGCGCTGCGGGTTGGTATATCAACCGACGCCGAGGCGCATTATGGTCCGGTGGTCACTGCTGCACACAAGGCTAAGGTCGAAGGCTGGATACAGACCGGGGTCGATGAAGGGGCGGAACTGGTTGTCGATGGACGCGGATTTACTCTGCAAGGCCATGAAGAGGGGTTCTTCGTCGGACCCACGTTGTTTGACCATGTGACGACCGACATGCAGGCTTATAAGGAAGAAATTTTCGGTCCTGTCCTGCAAATCGTCCGTGCACCCGACTTCGAAACCGCGCTGCGCCTGCCAAGTGAGCATCAGTACGGTAACGGCGT
>JAYTAR010000282.1:0-9367 GCA_043737455.1 Sphingomonadales bacterium
AACATCGTCTTCATGATGACCCTCGGCGCTGCCATCGTTGCGCTTGGCGGGTCGATCGTCTCGGGCGAGGTCTTCGGGGGCGAGCGGCCCGAGAAAATGGGTTACGTCGTCGAAGGCGTCGAGGCTCTCGCGGGAAGCGAGGCAGTGGCGGCACCGGTCGCGATCGCCACGTTGCTGCCGACCGCCGATGTGGCAAAGGGCGCGCAGGTGTTCGCAAAATGCGCATCGTGCCATTCGGTCGACAATGGCGGAGCCAACGGGATCGGGCCGAACCTTTGGGGAACGCTCGGCGAGGAGATCGGCCACGGCAAGGCTGGCTATTCCTTTTCCGACGCGCTTGCTGGCAAGGGCGGCAAGTGGGATTTCGAGAATATGAACGCGTGGCTTGCCTCGCCCAAGGCGTTTGCGCCGGGAACGAAGATGAGCTTTGCCGGCTTGTCGAAACCGGAAGATCGCGCGAACGTGATCGCGTATCTCAACAGCTTGGGGTCGAACCTTCCGCTGCCAGTAGCGGCTGCTGCTAGCGCCACACCCGCCGAAGCAGCGGCTCCGGCTGCGGCAACCGCCAGCGCCCCGGCGTCGGCGGAAAAAGCAGGCGTTCCCGCGAAATAGTCGGAAAATAGGATATCGTGGCGACTTCGTTCGCGGTCGGCTTAACCTGGCGTTAGGGAGGAGTGGCGCGATAGTCGATCTGCGGTGACGCAGACTGCATTTCGAGGATCGCGCACATGCGCCGCTCGCGTCGCCATTCCACCGCTTCGCTCGCACTGACGATGCTCGCGGCCCCAGATCGGGTGGTCATCAACTGGGTGTTGGCGATCAACCTCATGTGCATCGCGGGGGCAACGCTGACCGGTATTGCGGCGGGATGGGCGTCGCTATCGCTGATTACCATCGTCGGCCTTGCGTGGTGTTTTGGCTGGCAGCGCGCATGCCTTGCGGGGCTCGCTATCGCGCTCGCCCTTTTTGCGGCGGCGCAATTCGGTAATGCGCCGAGCTGGCTTGGCTATGTCGCCAATGCGGCGGCGGTCGTCAGCGCAGGCGGTCTTGCGACCTATATCACCGATCACGCACACCGTGCCTACCGGCGCGAACGCCACGATGCGCGTCATGACCCGCTGACCGGACTGCTCAATCGACGTGCGTTCTTCGATCGCCTCGACGATCTCGTGCCATCGCTCGGGCGTACCGGTGCACTGCACCTGCTCGTTTTTATCGACCTCGACGGCTTCAAACAGATCAACGATGTTTATGGTCACGACGCGGGCGACCGTGTCCTTCAGACCTGTGGCGCGTCGCTGCGCCAACTCGTTGCTCAGGAAGATGCCGTCGCACGGCTCGGCGGCGACGAATTTATCGCGCTCGTCCGCGCGAGCGATCTCGACGACCCGTACACGCAGGCCGATGCGCTGCATCTCGACCTCAGCGCCGCGCTTGCCGAACTTCCCTACGCCCCGCTTGGCTGCAGCATGGGTGTGATCATCATCACACCGCCGACTGATGCTACCCGCAGCGCGCTGATCGGATGGGCCGATCGCCTGATGTACGAGGTGAAGCGCGCGGGGAAAGGCAATCTGCGCATCGGTCATCTGCCGATCAAGGCACGCGCGGCATGACAGGCGATACGCATCCGATCGTCTTCTTCAGCCCCCCGCCGCGCTCCGAGACCGAAGTGTTGCGGTTGAAACGGCTTCATGATCTGCAAGTGCTCGACACCGCTGCCGATCCCGAACTCGATGCGATCGTAGCGCAAGCTGCGGCCTTGTTTGGTGCGCCGATCGCGCTGGTCAGTCTGATCGACGCGCGCCGCCAGTGGTTCAAAGCGCGCGTTGGGCTGGCGGCGAGCGAGACACCGCGTGCGCTGTCGTTCTGCGGACATGCGATCCTGTCCACCGAGCCCTTGATTGTGCTCGATAGCCGCATTGATGAGCGTTTCGCCGGCAACCCCCTCGTTACGAGCGCACCGCATGTTATTTTCTATCTCGGCTTTCCACTCATCACGCGTGACGGTCACGCGCTCGGCACGCTTTGCGTCATCGACAGCAGGCCGCGTGCTATGGTGGAGCCGCTAGCGCTCGCAGCGGCGCGCAAGCTCGCCGCCGACGTCGTGGATCGGCTCGACCCGCCTCAGCCTGTAGCGTAAAACGCCTCGACGGCAGCCCAGGCTTCCTCCGCCGTCTCGACCCAGGTAATCAGGTCGAGGTCGCGGTGCCCGATGACGCCTTCGTCGGCCAGCGCATCGAAATCGACGACGCGCTCCCAGAATGCCCGCCCAAACATTAGCACTGGCATCGGCACAATCTTGCCGGTCTGTATCAATGTGAGCAGCTCGAACGTTTCGTCGAAGGTGCCGAACCCACCCGGAAACACCGCCACCGCACGCGCGCGAAGCAGAAAGTGCATCTTGCGCAGCGCGAAATAGTGGAACTGAAAGCTCAGCCCCGGTGTCACATACAAATTCGGTGCCTGCTCGTGCGGCAATACGATGTTGAGGCCGACCGATTCGGCGCCGACGTCGGCCGCGCCGCGGTTCGCCGCCTCCATGATCGACGGGCCGCCACCCGAGCAGACGACGAAATGGCGCGTCCCGTTCGCGTCGGGCGGAACGGCACTCGCCAGCGCGGCAAGTTTGCGCGCTTCATCGTAATAATGCGCCTTGGCCTCAAGCCGGGCCGCGACTTGCGGATCGGGATGCGTCGCGCGCGTGCCCGGCGCGGGAATGCGTGCCGAACCGTAGAACACCATCATCGATCCGATCCGCGCTTCGTTGAGCAACAATTCGGGCTTGAGCAGTTCGAGCTGAAACCGCACCGGGCGCAGATCGGGGCGGAGCAGGAAGTCGAGGTCTTGAAACGCGAGGCTGTAGGCCGGGTGCGAGGTTTGCGGCGTATGGACGCCGTGTCGCGCGACATCGGCAGCTTCGTCCGCAGTCGGGAAGACGCGGTCTGGAATAGGGTCGGTCATGGTGCTCGCCCTAGCGGCACAATGGCCCGCGTCCCATATCGAAATGAAAATGGTCGCGGTGCGCGAGATTGTAATCGGGACCGAGCACCGTGTTGAAGCGCCGGCACGCCGCCGCCCGAACGCTTCGCAAGAAGCGCGCGTCGCGCACGTCGCCATTCCAGCCGCTGATGACACTGATCCGCCGTCCGTCGCCCAAGACGAACGCGGCAACGTCGACTGCATTCGCCGTCGAATGTTCAGACAGCCGTGTACTCCCCGCGATCGTTCGGCACGAATAGGTGCCAAACGTCTCCAGCCGCACCACCGGCGACCCGAATTCACCCATTGCCGGCACTTGTAGGTCGTTCTGCACCCATGACGTGAACGCATAAGCGAGCGGACACGTCATCGCGCCGAGATTTGCCACCGGCGTGCCGATGTCCTTCAGCTGAACGCTGCCAAGCGCCGAACATCCGCGGCCAAAGTCGCGATCGGGTAATAGGCCATAGCGCCGTACGATCCGGTCGAGCTTGGCGACACATTGGCGCAGCGCCGCGCGGTCTAGACCATGTGTCGCCTTCACCGGTGGACGACGGTAGGTTTTTGGACCGATGCAGCCTGCCAGCGAAAGCGCGAGGATAAAAGCAAGGACACGCATCCGCATCGCCGATCGCCGCGGTTCAGCGCACGCTGGGTCGTACTGCCGAAGCGTTCGCAAAATGCTTCGCCAGGGGTAACGTTGCATGGGCACGTCCGGACCCGAACTCGTTACCACGAACATAAAATCTCGCCGATCCGAGAAGAATGACCAAGGGGAACCACAGGATGTTCAAATATAAATCACCGGAGAATTGCGCCATCACCAGACAATAGACATATACAAGTGGAAGAAATACCGACCTCTGGCGGGCCATTGCAAGTGCGATAATCAACCCTCTCGTCAGCGTGAACAGTAATAACAATATGCCTATTACACCTAAAGCTAGTCCTGCATGAAGTATGATATTATGCGGATAATCGAGATAAATAGGGTCGACGTAATAGGCACCGGTAAGCGGATGTTCGAGAAACGACTGCCAGGAACTGCTTTGGATGGCGATGCGCTCCAGTGCGCTGGGATCGTTCTCGAGGTCCTTGAAGCGTGAAACGAGGAGGAGATCAGACTGGATGATCGCAGGCGCTATGACAAAGGCGGTCAGGCCACCAAAGCCAAGAAGCAGGAATCGACGTTGGACGAACAGGATGAAAAGGGCAGTCACGGTCAGTGCGACGATCGGACTGCGTGAACCGGCAACCAGCAGAACGTAGAATGGACCGACGATCGACACCATTGCAGCTGCCTTTCGTTGCAGCGACAGCGTGGGCGTTGTCCAAAAGTATGTCACCGACGCTAGCAGACTAAGCGCGGCCACGTTAGCCAAGCTGATCGGATCGACCTTGGCCAGTCCCGCTCGACCTTCGTTCCACTGACTCGAGTATTGAAAAGCCACGTTTCCCGTTAAATTCAAGATCGCGAACACGGTACAAAACACCGATCCGATGATCATGAACGATAATACAAGCGGTCGTTGTCGATAATGAGCGGCCAGCAACGACAGCGCCATCGCCGGCACGATCGTCATCCCCAAGAACCGCCCGAGCAAATCCATCGCGCTTGTGGTCTGGGGCGTCTCGAAGCTTAGTTGTGAATCATAAGCCAGGCGCAGGACGCAGAGCGTCAAGACCATCGCACATGCTGCTCCGAACGAAGTCAGCGCGTGCTGCTGGCTTCGATACAAAACCGTGATGATGGCATAACTACTCAAGGCGACGATGACGCCCCGAAAAACGATCGACGGCATATTCGTAGAAGCGGCGAAAACCGATGAAAGCAACCCGACGCAGGGATAGCCGAACAAGAGTGAACACAACAGAAGGTTGGCCAGTCTTGAAAGGTCAAACGAACCTGTCTTGGGCGGGAATGCCGTTGTCATCATGCCTATTAACGCGGCCGCACTGCCGCGACAAGGCGATTTGGGCAACGTTGCAAGCGATACAATCGCTGCTTACCAGGTACCACCATGCGTTTGTTCCAGAATGCCGGCGTCGCGCCACGTTACCGTCGTGAGTTCGACATCCTAGCCGCCGACGCGGGCACGTTTGCCGCGCGCCGGGCGGCCTTCATCGCAGATCGTTACGGAGCAGCGCATTTCCTAAAGCCAGTGCTCGACGGCGACCGCGATGCCTTCATGACGAACGGCGACGACATGGCCCTTCAGGCGATGTGGGCGCGCGAACATGGCTTGCGCCCCGACGCATCGGCACAAGCCGTGTTGCTCGCACAGATCGAGGCTCACCGAACCGAAGTCTTCTACAACCTCGACCCCATGCGCTTTGGCAGTGATTTCGTCCGCAAGCTTCCCGGGTGCGTCCGTCGAAGAATCGCATGGCGTGCCGCGCCCTCGCCGGGCGCTGATTTCAACGGATATGACCTCGTCGTCTGCAACTTCCCCTCGATCCTGCGGAGCTGGACCGAAGCGGGATATCGCAGCGCCTGGTTCGCCCCAGCGCATGATCCGGTTCTGGACGCGTATGTCGGCGCGACCGACCGGCCGATCGATGTTGTTTTCTTTGGCGGTTATTCACGTCATCACCGGGCGCGCGGCGCGTTGCTCGAAACGATCGCACACCTTGCGCAAAAATACTCGATCCGACTGCATCTCGATCGCTCCCGCTTGACGCGCCTTGCCGAAAGCCCGCTGGGACTGCTCGGCCCGCTCGCAGCTCATCGCCGTCCCAAGAATGTGCGCCGCGCGTCGCGGCCGCCCTTGTTCGGGCGCGCACTCTACAAAGCGCTCTCCGAGGCAAAGATCGTTTTCAACGCCGCAGTGGACATGGCGGGCGACGACCGCGGCAATATGCGTTGCTGGGAAGCGACGGGCGCGGGGGCCATGCTGGTGACCGATCAGGGCAATTACCCCGACGGCTTCACCAACGGTAAGACGATAGCGACTTACGGCAATGCGAACGACCTCGCCAAGACCATCGAACGCGCCGTAAGTGAACCGCAATGGCGCGAGCAAATCGCAGCAGCGGGCGCTGCTATAGTGCGCCAACGCTATGACAAAGCCTCGCAGTGGCGCGCGTTCGTCACGCTTGCTTCATAGCCGTCGTCGACTGCTAGACCGTAAAGCTTTCCCCACAGCCGCAAGCACCTTTGGCATTGGGATTGGCAAAGACGAACCCGGCGGCAAAGTCATCTTCGACCCAGTCCATCCGGCTACCGATCAGATAGAGGATCGATCCGCCATCGACGAACAATGTCCCGCCCGGCGTATCGATGCGCTCGTCCATGGGACTGCCGGTCGTTACGTAATCGACCGAATAGGCGAGCCCCGAACAGCCGCGGCGCGGGGTCGACAGCTTGACCCCGATTGCGTCGGCGGGCGCCTTGCCCATCAGCTCGGCGATCCGCGTTTGCGCTGATGGTGTCAGCGTCAATGCCGCAGGCCGGGGTCTGACGATCGTCGCCATTTAGAGCATCCCCAATTCGAGGCGAGCCTCATCGGTCATCTTGCCCGGGTCCCATGGCGGATCCCAGACGAGATTGACATCGACGAGCCCGACCCCAGGCACGCTGCCGACGCGCAGTTCGACCTCGGTCGGCATCGTTTCGGCAACGGGGCAATTTGGCGTGGTCAGCGTCATGTTGACGATGACATGCCCCTCGTCCACCTCGACCCCATAGATCAGCCCGAGGTCGTAGATATTCACCGGAATTTCCGGATCGAAGATATCCTTTAGCGCGGCGATGACATCTTCATATAGTCCCCCGCCGGGTTCGCCTTCGGCAAGCGGAGGCGGCACCGCGTTCAGAAATCCTTCGAGATAGTCGCGCTTGCGCTCGAAGTCGGCGCGCGGGCTCGCATAGCCTTCGCCAAGCCGCGGCGCGAGCGCGACACGCGCCTTGGGCGGCGACTCGACACTGAACACCTCTTCGATCTTCATCCGAACAACTTCCTCACCCGCTCAATTCCGTGCACCAGCGCTGCGATATCATCGGCGTCGTTGTAAATGCCAAAACTCGCGCGGGCGGTGGCCTCAACGCCCAGCAAGGCCATCAGCGGCTGACAGCAGTGATGTCCCGCACGAATGGCTACGCCTTCCTCATCCAAGATAGTGCCGACGTCGTGGGGATGCACCCCTTCGACGTTGAAGCTGACGATCCCCGCCGAAGCGTCGGGGCCATAGAGCCGCACCGAGTTCAACCCGCGCAACGCCTCGCGGGTCGCGGCCACCAGCGTCGCTTCATGCGCCGCAATCGTGTCGAGGCCGAGTGCTGTGACATAATCGATCGCCGCGGCAAGCGCGATCGCGCCGACGATGTGCGGAGTCCCCGCCTCGAACCGCGCGGGCGGCGGTGCAAAAGTGGTGCCCGCAAAAGTCACCCGGTCGATCATCGCGCCACCGCCCTGCCACGGCGGCATCGCGTCGAGCAATTCGGGCCGTCCCCACAGCACTCCGATGCCGGTCGGACCGTAGAGCTTGTGCCCCGAAAAGACGAGAAAATCGCAGTCGAGCGCCGTGACGTCGACCGCCATATGCGGGACCGACTGGCAAGCGTCGAGCAACAGCTTCGCGCCGACACGGTGCGCGATCTCGGCAGCGCGAGCGCCGTCGAGCACGCTGCCGAGCACGTTCGAGACATGCGCGAACGCGACGAACTCATGCTCGGTCGTCACCATCGCGGCGGCGGCGTCGAGGTCGATCTGCCCGTCGGCCGTCAGCGGACAGACGTCGATCGCATAGCCCGCGAGCTGCCACGGCACGATATTGCTATGATGCTCGAGCTGGCTGAGCAGCACGCGGCCCCGCATGCGCGGAAAGCTGCGCGCAACCAGATTGATCGCTTCGGTAGCGCCCCGAACGAAGACGATCTCATCGGCGCTCCCCGCCCCGATGAAATGCGCAACGCTGCGCCGCGCGCGTTCATACGCGAGCGTCATGTCGGCCGAGCGCGCATAGACACCGCGATGCACCGTCGCATAGTCCTTGCCCATCGCGCGCACCGTCGCGTCGATTACGGCCTGCGGCTTCTGCGCGGTCGCGGCGGTGTCGAGGTAATGCCAGCCCGCAATGCCGGGAAAATCGGCGGCCTTCATGCCAGCTTCTCCAACGCGGCCAACGCCGCGGCTTCCATGTCCGCGCGCCTCGGCGCGTCCGCGAACGCTTCGGCGACGAACGCCTGCAGCAACAGCGTGCGCGCCTCGGCCGGCGCAAGGCCGCGCGCGGCGAGATAGAATAGCGCCGACGCATCGAGCTCGCCGATCGCGGCCCCGTGCGCGCACTTCACATCGTCGGCATAGATTTCGAGCTCGGGCTTGGCGTTCGCGGTCGCGGTGCGCGTAAGCAGCATCGCCTTGATCGACTGCACGCTGTCGGTTTTTTGCGCGTCGCGGCTGACCGCGACCTTGCCGAGGTAGCTGCCCACAGCCGAGCCGCCGAGCACGCTGCGCACGGTCTGGCGACTGCTTGCGTTCGGCTCGACATGGCGCACCGTCGTTACGATCTCGAGGTTCGCCGTACCGCCGCCCACCTGGACCGCGCCGAGCTCGAAGTGCGCGCCCTCGTGCAGCGTCACGTCGAGCGCGACGCGACCGTAGCCTGCGTCGGCATTGAGCACATGCATATCGAGCCGCGCGCCTGCATGAAGCGTGATCGCAAAATCGTGGATGCCGCGCTGCGCGATCAGCTGCCGCGCCGCGCGTTCACCAGCGGGTACGTCGACCGCAACGGTATCGGTGACAGCCCAAAGCCGCGCCACGGCAGCATGGTCGCTGTAGCGCCACGCCTCGTGCCTGCGCGTGGGAAGTGCGGTCACAGCACCCACCCTTCGCGCCTTCCTTCTGCTTCGCGCCTTTGCGTGAAACTCGGTCCTGCACCCGCCGCGCTCATTCTGTGACTGCAGTGTGACCGGGTTTCACACGAAGGCGCAAAGGAGCAGGAAAGGCGCAAAGGGTAAGTGCGGCTCACGCAGCCACCTGGACATAGCCTTCGCGCTCGAGTTCGAGCGCGAGCTCGGGTCCGCCGGTGCGCGTGATGCGCCCGTCGGCCAGCACATGGACGAAGTCGGGGCGCACATAGTCGAGCAGCCGCTGGTAATGCGTGATCAGCAGTACCGCTTTGTCGGGCTTCCTCATAATCCGGTTGATGCCGTCGCCCACCACGCGCAGCGCATCGATATCGAGCCCGCTGTCGGTCTCGTCGAGGATCGCCAGCGCCGGGTCGATGATGCCCATCTGCACCATCTCGTTGCGCTTCTTCTCACCACCCGAAAAGCCGACATTCACCGGGCGCTTGAGCATCTCGTAATCCATCCCCATCGCCGCCGCCTGCGCACGTGCGACCTTCAGGAACTCCGCGCCCGACAGCGGTGCCTCGCCCC
>JAYTAR010000283.1:0-3801 GCA_043737455.1 Sphingomonadales bacterium
TTCCCAAGGACGGCAAGGTCATCGTGTCAGGCGTCAACATTGCCACGCGGCATCGCAAGGCAAGTCAGGAAAACCCGCAAGGCGGACTCGATAGGTTCGAAGCGCCGATGCACGTGTCGAAGGTCGCGATCGAGGACCCGAAGTCGGGTAAGCCGACGCGCGTCCGTTTCGATATGGTCGACGGAAAAAAGGTGCGCATCGCGGTGCGTTCCGGGGAGCAGATCAGTGGCTGAAAACGAAACCACGCAGGACGCGGTCAAGGTGTACAAGCCGCGGATGCAGGCGCTCTATGAAGAGCGCTACATCAAGGCGATGACCGAAAAGTTCGGGTATAAAAACGTGATGCAGGTGCCCCGGCTCGAGAAGATCGTGCTGAACATGGGTGTCGGTGACGCGACGCAGGACAAGAAGCGCGTCGACCAGGCGGCAGCCGAGATGGAAGCGATCGCGGGGCAAAAGCCGGTCGTGACCAAGGCCAAGACCTCTATCGCGCAGTTCAAACTTCGCGAAGGAATGCCGATCGGCTGCAAGGTCACGTTGCGTCGCGAACGGATGTACGAATTCCTCGACCGTTTTATCACGATCGCTTTGCCGCGCGTCCGCGACTTTCGCGGCCTGAAAGCAACCAGCTTCGATGGGCGTGGCAATTATGCGTGCGGTATCAAGGAGCAGCTGATCTTCCCCGAGATCAGCTACGACAAGGTCGATGTCACACGTGGCATGGACGTGATCGTGACGACGACGGCGACGAACGACGATGAAGCGCGCGAATTGCTGCGCTTGTTCGGGTTCCCATTCCCGATCGTCGACGCAATACCCGAACAGAAGGCGGCCTGAGCGATGGCGAAGAAGAGTTCGATCAACAAGAACGAGAAGCGCAAGAAGATGGTCGTGCAATATGCACCCAAATTTGCGAAACTGCGGGCGATTGCCAACGATGCGACCGCCGACGACGGTGATCGGCTGATGGCTCGGCTCAAGATGTCGGCGCTGCCGCGTAACGCCAATCCGACGCGCGTGCGCAATCGCTGCGCGATCACGGGTCGCCCGCGCGCTTATTACCGCAAATTCGGGCTCGCCCGCGTGATGCTCCGCGATCTCGCGGTCCGGGGGATGATCCCCGGCGTCACCAAGTCGAGCTGGTAAGGATCACGAGATGGCATTGACCGATCCCCTGGGCGACATGCTCACCCGCATCCGCAACGGTTTGCAGGCCAAGAAGGACAGCGTGCTGACGCCGTCGTCGAAGCTGCGCGTCCGTGTGCTCGACGTGCTCCAGCGCGAAGGGTATATCCGCGGCTATACTTCGGAGGAAGTCGGCGGGCACGACGGGGTACGAATCGAGCTGAAGTACTTCGAAGGACAGCCTGCGATCCTTCATGTCGCGCGCGTCTCGAAGCCGGGCCGTCGGGTATATTCGGGCAGCAAGGATCTGCCACGGGTGCGCAATGGGCTTGGCATCACGATCGTATCAACGCCGCGCGGTGTCCTGTCCGATGCCGAGGCGCGCGAACACAATGTTGGTGGCGAAGTTCTGGCGGAGGTATTCTGATGAGCCGCATCGGTAAAAAGCCGGTAGCGCTTCCGGCTGGAGTGACCGCGACGATGGCCGACAAGGTCTTGTCGATGAAGGGCCCCAAGGGAACGCTGACGCTCGCGATGCGCGACGAGATCAGCTACGCGCTCGAGGACGGACAGGTTTCGGTCAAGCCCGCGAACGACAGCAAGTCGGCGCGTGCCTTTTGGGGCATGCAGCGAACGCTGGTTCAGAATTTGGTGACCGGGGTAACCGATGGGTTCACCAAGACACTCGAGATCACCGGTGTCGGCTACCGCGCGGCCGCCACGGGCGCGAAGCTGAAGCTGCAGCTTGGTTATTCGCATGATGTCGATATCGACGTTCCGGCAGGCGTAGAGGTGAAGACGCCCGATCAGACGACGGTGATCATCTCGGGCAACGACAAGCAGCAGGTTGGTCAGCTCGCCGCCGAGATCCGCCGTTGGCGCAAGCCCGAGCCATATAAGGGTAAGGGCATCAAGTATCGCGGCGAGTTCGTCTTCCGCAAAGAGGGGAAGAAGAAGTAATGGCACGGTTCGATCCCTTCGCGAAGCGCGCCCAGCGCGTTCGCACCAAGCTGCGTGCCCGTGGCCTGCGGCGTCCGCGGCTGTCGGTTCATCGCTCGGGTCGCCATATCTATGCGCAGATCATCGACGATGTTGCTGGGCACACGGTCGCCGCGGCCTCGACGCTGGAAAAGGATGCGCGCGCCACGACCGGTGCGACAGTCGATGCCGCCACCGCGATCGGCAAGACGCTCGCCGAGCGCGCGAAGGCTGCCGGTGTGACGCAGGTCGTGTTCGATCGTGGCGGTTTCCTGTTTCACGGGCGCGTGAAAGCGGTGGCCGAAGGCGCCCGCGAAGGCGGATTGGAGTTTTAAATGGCTGATCTAATCGACAACCAGGCGGCTGCTGCGCCTGCCACTGATGGGCCACCCGCCGAAGCGCCCGCGCGCGGTCCCCGTGCGCCACGTGGCGGACGCGGTGGCGGGCCGGGTGGCAATCGCGGTGGGAACGATCGCAATCGTGCACGTCGCGATGGTGGTGGGCCACGCGATGACGGCGGCGAGGAACTCATCGAGAAGCTCGTTCACATCAACCGTGTCTCGAAGACGGTGAAGGGCGGCAAGCGCTTCGGCTTTGCCGCGCTCGTCGTGGTCGGCGACGGTAAGGGTCGCTCGGGTTTTGGCCATGGCAAGGCGCGCGAGGTGCCCGAGGCGATCAGCAAGGCGACTGCATCGGCCAAGAAGAAGATGATCCGCGTGCCTTTGAAGGAAGGGCGCACGCTGCATCACGATGGCAATGGTCATTTCGGTGCGGGTCGCGTGACATTGCGGTCGGCACCGCAGGGAACCGGCATCATCGCGGGTGGCCCGATGCGCGCGATCTTCGAATCGTTGGGCGTCGCCGATGTGGTGACCAAGTCGGTCGGGACATCGAACCCGTACAACATGATCCGCGCGACGTTCGAGGCGCTTGGCGAGCAGACCAGCCCCAAGAGCGTGGCGCAACGGCGCGGAAAGAAGATTGTCGATCTGCTTGGCAATGGCGGCGCGAAGACCGCCGACGTCGAGGCCGAAGCGGCGATGGTTACGGAGTAGGCATTGTGGCACTTATCACGATCAAGCAGACCGGTTCGCCGATCCGTCGCACGCAGGACCAGCGCGCGACGTTGAAGGGGCTTGGCCTCAACAAGATGCACCGTGTCTCCGAGCTGGAAGACAGCCCTGAAGTGCAGGGGATGATCCGCAAGGTTCGGCATATGGTCGAGGTACAGAAGTAAGCATTACACCTCTCCCGCTTTTGCGGGAGAGGGAGGGGCCCGCGCCGAAGGCGTGGGAGGGTGAGGGCCCTCACCAACTCCGACTAGGGACGCATGCGCGCCCCAAGTCTCCATATCCTCTCCCGCGAAGGCGGGAGAGGAGGAAGACAGCGAAAGCGAGTGCACGACATGAAGCTGAACGAAATCAAGGACAATCCGGGCGCGCGCAAGAGCCGCATGCGCGTCGGACGCGGGATCGGGTCGGGCAAGGGCAAGACTGGTGGGCGCGGACAAAAGGGGCAGACCAGCCGTTCGGGCGTCAGCATCGCTGGCTTCGAGGGTGGTCAGATGCCGCTACACATGCGGTTGCCAAAGCGCGGGTTTAACAACATCTTCGCCAAGGATTTCGCCGAGGCGAACTTGGGCGCCATCCAGCGACTGATCGACGCGGGCACGCTCGCGACCGACGGCGTGATCGACCA
>JAYTAR010000284.1:0-3797 GCA_043737455.1 Sphingomonadales bacterium
CATCAAGGGATTGCGCGAAGGCGCGGCGGCAAATGTGCTGACCGAAGTGTCGGGTATATTGAACGGCACGTGCAACTATATCCTGACGCGGATGGAGGCTGAAGGGTCCGATTTCGCCAGCGTGCTGGCCGATGCGCAGGCTTTGGGGTTCGCCGAAGCCGATCCGTCGTTCGATATCGACGGCGTCGATGCCGCGCACAAATTGTCGATCCTCGCCAGTCTCGCATTCGGCACACGCATCGATTTTGCCGGCGTCGCGCGTCAGGGCATCGGCCAGGTGACCGCAGGCGACATCGCGCAGGCGGCAGCGCTCGGCTATCGCATCCGGCTCGTCGGCCAAGCCGAAGCCGGCCCGCATGGGCTCTACCAGCGCGTGGCGCCATGCCTCGTGCCGCTCGACCATCCGCTCGCCTCGGTCACCGGAGCGATGAACGCGGTCGTCGCCGAGGGCAATTTCGTCGGGCGTCTGTTCTTTTCGGGGCGCGGTGCAGGCGCGGGGCCGACGGCGAGCGCGGTCGTCGCCGACCTGATCGACATTGCGCGTGGCGACGCGGGGCCGGCGTTCGCGATGCCGGTGGCGAGCTTGACCGCGGCCGTCCCCGCCGATGCCGGCGAGCGGCGCGGGCGCGCTTATCTGCGCTTCACCGTGACCGATCGCCCGGGCGTGCTCGCCGAGCTTACCGCCGCAATGCGCGACGGCGGCGTCTCGATCGAAAGCATGATGCAGCGCGGGAAAGCCGATGATGGCAGTGCGTTCGTCGCGATGACGACGCACGAGGGCCCGGCGCGCGCGGTCGCCGCTGCGCTCGACCGGCTCGAGGGGTCGGCGAGTTTGACGACGAAGCCGCTGTGGATGCCGGTGATCGCTTAGCTTTGGAAGGTCCCACCCCTAGCCCCTCCCGCAAGCGGGAGGGGAATTAGTGAAGCTGCCCTCCCGCTTACGGGAGGAGAAAAATGAAACTCCCCTCCCGTCTGCGGGAGGGGGAAGAATCAAGCTCCCCTCCCGCTTGCGGGAGGGGCTGAGGGTGGGCCTTCTTGCTTCACGCCGCGCTCACCCGCCCCCCGGCATGGCGGACAAGCCGCCCCGCGAGCTCGAGCTCGAGCAGCACCGTCGCGACCGTCGCGGGATGCGCGCCCGATTGGCGCACCAGTTCGTCGACGCCGACGGGCGTGTGGCCGAGCAGATCGGTGACATGCGCGCGCGTCTTGTCGTCGGCTTCGGCAGCAATAGGTGCGCCGCGCCAGATCTCCCTCGGCGCGGCGACACCCAACGCCAAGGGCCGGATCGCTTCGAGCACGTCGGCGGCGGACTGGATCAGCGTCGCGCCCTCGCGGATCAGCCCGTTGCACCCCTGCGCGCGCGGGTCGAGCGGGCTGCCCGGTACCGCCATCACCTCACGCCCTGCCTCGTTGGCGAGCCGCGCGGTGATGAGCGATCCTGAGCGCGGCGCGGCCTCGACGACCACCGTGCCAAGCGCCATGCCCGCGATGATGCGGTTGCGAAACGGGAAATGACGCGCAAGCGGCTGGCTTCCCGGTGGCTGTTCGGCGAGCAGTACGCCCTGCGTCGCGACCGCCTCCTGCAGCGCGGCATTCTCGGGAGGAAAGGCGATGTCGATGCCGCTGGCGATGACACCCGCCGTCGCCAGCGCGACCGCGCCCTGATGCGCGGCGGTGTCGATGCCGCGCGCCAGCCCCGACACCACGAGCACGCCCGCATCCGCCAGATCATGCGCCAGCCCGCGCGCAAAGCGGCACGCCGCCGCGCTCGCGTTGCGCGCCCCGACGATGGCGATGGCCGGACGCGCCAACAATGACAGGTCGCCGCGCACGATCAAAGCGGGCGGCGCGTTGTGAAGCTCGGCGAGCAGCGGCGGATACAACCCCTCGCCGACGAACAGATAGCGCGCGCCGAGCCGTTCGACCGCCGCGATCTCGGCATCGACCTCCGCCACGTCCGGGATGCGCGGCGCAGTGGCGCTCCCGCCCCGCGCGGCCAGATTGGGAAGCGCGGAAAGCGCGGCCGCGGCGCTGCCGAAGCGCGCGAGCAGCTGGAAATAAGTGACCGGCCCGACGTTCGCCGCGCGGATCAGGCGCAATTTGTCGCGCCGCGCCCCGCTGTCGGTCATCGCTACCCGGTCGGTCACGCGCTGCTCCGGTCCCCGACACGCGGTTCCTCGCCGCCGAGCAGCCGCTCGATGTTGGCACGGTGCTTCCAGAGCACGACCGCGGCGAACACCATGAAGACGATGGCGAGGTCGAACCGATCATAAGCCGCTGCGGTGACCGGCAGCGCGACCGCCGCGAGCATGCCGGCAAGCGAGGAATAATGCGACAAGGCGAGCACGCCGAGCCACAGCAGGGCATAGACGAGCCCGCACAACGGATGCAGCGCCAGCGCGATGCCGAACAGAGTGGCCACGCCCTTGCCCCCGCGAAAGCGCAGCCACACCGGGTAGCAATGCCCGAAGAACGCGCCGATCGCGCCGTAGAGTATCGCTTGAGGTGCGATCGCCGCCACCAGAAATACGGCTGCGGCACCCTTGGCCGCATCGAGCAGCAGCGTTGCCGCCGCCAGCCCCTTTCGCCCGGTGCGCAGGACGTTGGTCGCGCCGATGTTGCCCGAACCGATCGCGCGCAAATCCCCCGCGCCCGCCAAACGCGTCAGGATGATGCCGAACGGAATGCTTCCCAGCAGATAGCCGATCAGCAGCGCACCCGCCGGGGCGACCCACACCGCGTCCACTGCTGCCCCTTCCGCTCAACCGCCAGCGCAGCATAGCCGATCGGAACCGCCGCGCAACGATCTTGCGTCGAAAGGCGCGACCTGTAGGGCGCGCAGCATGGAGACCGTCGCGCCGCTGTTGTTCTTCGATTCAGGCGTCGGCGGCCTGTCGGTCGTCGCACCGGTGCGTGCGCTCCTGCCGCGCGCGCCGATCGTCTACGTCGCCGACAATGCGGGGTTTCCCTATGGCACGCGGAGCGAAGCCGAGATTGCGGCACGCGTCCCCGCGCTGCTCGGCCGCTTGGTCGAACGGTACCGCCCGCGCTTGGTCGTCGTCGCGTGCAACACCGCCTCGACGATCGCGCTCGCGGTGGTGCGCGCTGCGCTCGACGTACCCGTCGTCGGGACGGTGCCCGCGATCAGGCCAGCCGCGCGCGCTTCACGCAGCCGCGTCATCGGCGTGCTCGGGACCGAGGCGACGGTGCGCCAGCCCTATGTCGATCGGCTGTCGGCCGAGTTCGCCGCCGACTGCACCGTCGTTCGCCATGGTTCGGCGGTACTGGTGGAGATTGCGGAAGCGAAGCTGCGTGGCGAGGCCGTCGACCCCGCTGCGGTCGCGGCCGCCGTGGCTCCGCTGTTCACGGGCGAAGGGGCCACGATCGATGTCGTCGTGCTCGCCTGCACGCACTTCCCGCTACTTGCGAGCGAGCTTGCCGCCGCCTGCCCCGCCGGCATGCGCTTCGTCGACGGCGGCGCAGGCATCGCACGACGCGTCGCGGTCCTGACGCAGGGGCAGGATTGGCCGGATATTTCGACGGGGCTCGGGGTCTTCACTTGCCAGGACGCGTCAATCGACGCGCTGCGCCCGGCGCTGGACGCCGAAGGCATCGGCGACGTCGGCTTCCTCTAACCCGCGCAATTGCGACACGTTCGCACTGGCATGAAAACGCGACTCAGCCTATCGCACCGGGCGAAAACCGAGCGAGTGCCCGTTGGATTACGCCCGTATCTTTAATGCCGCGATCGACCGGCTGCACGCCGAGGGCCGCTACCGCGTCTTCGTCGACATTTT
>JAYTAR010000285.1:0-3784 GCA_043737455.1 Sphingomonadales bacterium
TGCTCGTCGAGCAGTACCGGGTGCCGCTGTCGGCGCGCTGCCTCGAACTACCCGCCGGGCTGGTTGGCGATGAGGACGCCGACGAGCCGATCATGGCGGCGGCGGCGCGCGAACTGGTCGAAGAAACCGGCTGGTCCGCCGCGCACCTCGACTGCGTCGGCGAATTCGCGACGTCGCCGGGGATGGCATCCGAAACCTTTACGCTGGTGCGGGCGCACCAGCTGACGCGGGTCGGCGACGGCGGCGGCGTGGCGGGCGAGCAGATTGTCGTGCACCGCGTCCCGATCGCGACGCTGGCCGGTTTCGTCGCGGCGAAGCGTGCCGAGGGCGTCGTCATAGACGCCAAGCTGCTGATGCTGCTAGGTCCGACGGTGATCGGCGGCTTCGACCGGTAACGGAGGCTAGAATGAGTTATCCAATAGTCGCCGCCGTCGTGTGGGCCGTGCTCCTTGGCGGGCTTGGTGGCGCGCTGACCAAGATCGGTCCCTGGTATCGCAATCTGAACAAGCCGACATGGCAACCGCCCGACTGGTTGTTCGGCCCGGCGTGGACGCTGATCCTGGGGCTCGCCGCATGGGCGGCGGTCGTCGCGTGGAACGGCACGACCGACCCTGTGCTGCACCGCAACATAATTATCGTCTATGCGGTCAACTTCGTCTTCCACTTCGCATGGTCGCCGCTGTTCTTTACGTGGAAGCGGCCCGACTGGTCGCTGGTCGAAGTCGTCTTTCTGTGGAGTTCGGTCTTGGCGATGGCGATCGCGCTTCGCCCCGCGTCCGAATTCGCGAGCTGGCTGATCGTGCCCTATCTCATCTGGGTCAGCTTTGCCGCACTGCTCAATGTCGCGATCGTCAAGCGCAACGCGCCCTTCGGGGGCGCGTTGCGCAGCGGGTGATCAGAAGCTCGCGGTCATGCTTCCGACGATACCGCCCTTGCTGACGTTCTTGCCCGACGTGCTGATGAAGCGCGCGTCGGTGTCGACATAGGCAATCCCGAGCGTCAACACCTTATAGGTGACGGTCGCGCCCAGCGCCCAGTCGGTGTACCCCTTCTTGCCCGTCGCGTCGGTCGCCAGCCAGCTCGGGCCGAAATTATGCCCCAGATGCGCGGTCAGGCCGATCGGCGTGTTCGGAATCGATGCCGACAAGTCGCCCGCCAGATAGACGTTCGATTTCGACGGTCCGATCTGGTTGAGCGCCAATGCTTTCTGCCTGGGTGCCCAATTAACCGTGCCCTTCGCGGTCAAGGGCCCGAAAATGTGGCTGATCGCCAAATAGGGTTCGACGAAGTCCGAACTCGTCCGATCGAGCCGCGCCTTCGACTTCGGATAGTAATAATAGAGCGCGCCGATATCGAAGGTCGTGCCGCCATAGGTTTTCTTGAACCCGACGATCAGATCTAGTTCGGCATTGGCGGTGCAACAGCCACTTCCCGCCGGATCGGCAGCGGCGGTGACATAGCCATCGACCGAATAACCATAGACCGAGGCGTATAGCCCCGATTGGTGCGTGACGGTGATCGACCCCTGGACTCCGAAATTGCGGTCGGTCTGCGACACCCCGCGAAACCGGTAATCGCTGACGATCGCGGCGGTCGCGTTGATGACGATCGGTGGCGGCGGTGCGGCCGGATCCTGCGCGAACGCCGGCGTCGCGACGAATACGGCGGTCAGGCCAAGGCTGGTGAAAAGCGTGGGCATGGATTCCCCTTTTCGATCTTGGGTCATCCCACCTGCATCGCTGTCTTGCGCCTCTCGAGGGGCGTCGATCGCTGCGACTCCCCTAATGTGCCGCGCGATTGTGCATTGCACAACAAAAATCGACCTCGCGTGTACGAGGACCTAGTCGCCCGTCGCGAGCGCCTGCGCGAGGTCGTCGATCAGGTCTTGCGGGTCTTCGAGGCCGATACTCAGGCGGATGAGCGGCCCACCCAGCCACGGCTCCGCGCTGCGGCAGCGTGCGGGATCGGTCGGGATGGCTAGACTTTCGTACCCACCCCAGCTGTAGCCGATGCCGAAATGCCGCAGCGCATCGACGACGCGTGCGGCGGCTGCGGGCGAACGATCGCGGAGCGCAAACGCGAACAGCCCGGTTGAGCCGCGAAAGTCGCGCGTGAACAGCGCATGGCCGGGAGCATCAGGCAGCGCAGGGTGCAAAACGCGCGCCACTTGCGGCTGCGCCTGAAGCCAATGCGCAATCGCCAGCGCCGAGTCGCGGTGCCGCGCGAGCCGCACGTCGAGCGTGCGCAGCCCGCGCGCCGCGAGATAAGCGTCGTCGGGCGAAACATACTGGCCCAGCACTTGCGCGGTCGCGCGCAACACCGGCCAAGCCGCCGCTGACGCGGTTACCGACCCCAGCATCACGTCCGAATGGCCGACGATATATTTGGTGCACGCCAGGATCGCGAGGTCGATGCCGAGACCGATCACGGGATAGTAAAGCGGCGTCGCCCACGTGTTGTCGACCAGCGTCATCAGTCCATGATGCTTGGCGACCGCGACGATTGCGGGCACGTCCTGCACCTCGAACGTCAGACTGCCCGGCGACTCCATGAAGATCGCGCGCGTGTTCGGCGCGATCAGCGCGGCGATGTCCTCGCCGAGCGCCGGGTCGTAATAGGTCGTCGTGATCCCACGAAGCGCCAGATAATCGTCGCACAGCCGCCGCGTCGGGTCATAGACGCTGTCGACCATCAACAAATGGTCGCCGGGCTTGAGCACGCCGAGCAATGCGCCCGCCACTGCCGCCGCACCCGATGGGTAGAGCATCGTCCCAGCAGCACCCGGCTCGAGCGCGGTCAGCGCGTCGGCAAGGCTCCACTGCGTTGGCGTACCGCGGCGGCCATAGAACCATTGGCCATCGGCGTTGTCGCCGATCCCCGCCTTCAACGCTTGCGTATCGGGATAAAGGATCGTCGACGCGCGCCACACCGGCGTGTTGACCGCCGCGCCGGTCCACTCGCTGCGGCGGCCGCCCTGAACGATCCGTGTGGCGGGGCGCCCCTCGCCGGGTTCGGTCACGCCGCGCCGATTGCCTTGGGCGTGTCGGGGAGCGCACCCCATTCGCTCCACGATCCGTCATAAACCGCGACCTTGTCGTTCCCCAGCACATGCGCGGCGAAGGCTATCGTCGCGGCGGTGATGCCCGAACCACAGGTCGCTGCGATTGGCGCCGACGGGTCGACACCCGCCGCCGCAAACGCGTCACGCAAGGCGTCGGGCGACTTGTACGTCCCGTCGTCGTTGAATAATGCCGACATCGGCAGGTTCTTGGCGCCTGGCATATGCCCGGGATGGACGCCCAGCCGAGGCTCGGCCTCGCGCCCTTCGAAGCGGGACGTGCTGCGCGCATCGACGATCTGTTCGCCGCCGCCACCGAGCAGCGCCTTCATCTGGTCGAGCGTGCGCACGAACGCATTGTCCTTCCACACGGTGAAATGGCGATGCCGCAGCGTCTCCTTGCCGGTCGCGGTCGGACGCTCCTCGGCAGTCCATTTCGCCAAGCCGCCGTCGAGTATCGCGACCGAGTGCGCACCGAACAGATGCAGCATCCACCATGCGCGCGCCGCCGTCCGCTGCGGCGAATTGTCGTAGAGCACGATGCGGCTGCCGTCGCCCAGCCCCAGCGACTGCATTCGGCTCGCGAATTTCTCGGGCCGCGGCAGCATCATCGGCAATTCGGACTTGTCATCGGCAACCGCCGCCAGGTCCATGAACACCGCGCCCAGAATGTGCGCCGCCTCATACTCGCTCGCGGCATCGCGTCCGGCCTCGAGAAACCAAGTC
>JAYTAR010000286.1:0-22993 GCA_043737455.1 Sphingomonadales bacterium
CCGACGCCCATGCCGACGCCGCTGATCAGCATGCGTTTCGCGTTCCCGCGCGCGAGCATCTTGGCCCCGCGTGCGATCCGACCCACGCCGCCGGTCGGCACAACGATGGCGTCGGTCCGCGCGCGATCGTCGGCAGGTCCCGGCATCGCGACCACGAACGCCGCGAACCCGAGGAGATAGCCGAGCGCGGCAAGTGCGAGTCCGCGGACCCCGATGCGCGCAATCACAGGATCCGCCCCAGCGCGCGGAGCACCGTCACGCGGGCGGTCACGATCGACAGCGCGACGCCAGCGATGGGGAGCAGCGCGATCGCCACCCACCCGGCCCAGCCAAGCCCGCTATCGTCGAGCAGCGCCGCGCCGACCGACTGGACTCGCCCCCCGACGAGGAACAGCACACCGACTGCCGACACGAAGCCCAGCGCGCAACCCGATAGGGCATCAAGCGCGACGCCGCGTTCGAACATCGCGGCGATCTGACGGTCGCTTGCGCCCATCAAATGCATGACGTCGATCGTCGCGCGGTGCTGGTCGAGCGCGGCGCGCGCACCCAGCACGACCGTCGCCGCTGTCGCCGCCGCGGTCGCCGCGACCAACCCGACCGACAGCCATTGCAACGTCGTGAGCAGACCGCCGATCGGTCCCAGCCAGTCGGCATGCCGATCGATGCGTGCGGCAGGTGCCACACCATGCACCGCCGCCGCCAGATCGGCGATCGCGGCGGGTGAAGCTTCCCGCAGCGTCACGTCGATTAGCGCGGGCAGCGGAATACTGTCGTCGAGCCCCTGTTCGCCTAGCCAGGGGGCTAGCAGGTCACGCACCGCAGGGTCGGGAACCGGACTGACCGACGTGACATTGGTCAAGCGCTGCAACTGCGTGACGATCGCGCGTTGCTGCACCGCCCGCCGATCGGGGTTCGCCTCGATAATCTGAATCGTCACCTTGCCTGCGATCGCGCCGCCCATCGCCGCAGCGGCGCGCCCGATGCCAAGCCCGGCGGCGGTCGCGAGCACTGTCAGGAACAGCATAATCGCAATCACCCACGGCATCGGGCCCGACAGCCGACCGCCCGGCAGCAACCGCCGTTCGGAGGTTCGCGACCCGCCAAGCTTCATGCGAGCAGGTTTTCGGTTGGGCGCGGCGGATAGCGCAGCGCACCCGTCGGATCGGATAACCGCCCGCGTTCGAGCCGCAACATCTGCGCCAATGGCACGCGCGCGATCAAGTGCAGGTCGTGCGTTGCGACGACGACGGTCGTCCCCAGGCGATTGAGCCCGTCGAACAAATGAAGCAGCCGCACCGCCATGTCGGGATCGACGTTGCCGGTCGGCTCGTCGGCGAGCAGGATGTCGGGCCGCCCGATCACGGCGCGCGCGATCGCGACGCGCTGCTGTTCGCCGCCCGACAAAGTTGCCGGTCGCGCGGTCGCACGATCGGACAGCCCGACCCATGCGAGCATTTCGTCCACCGGGGCGCCGATTTCAGCTTCGGCAGTGCCTGCGAGGCGAAGCGGCAGCGCGACATTGTCGAACGCCGACAGGTGCGGCACGAGCCGAAAGTCCTGGAAGACGACGCCGATGCGACGCCGCAGTGCGGGCAGCCGCGCGCGCGGCATCGTGACGAGATCGTGCCCGAACAGCGTAATCTGTCCTCGGCTCGGGCGCTGCGCCAGGTAAAGCAGCTTCAGAAGCGAGGTTTTACCTGCGCCGGAAGGGCCGGTCAGGAAGTGGAAAGCGCCGCCGGCAAGCGAAAAGCTGATGTCCGACAGCGTTTCGGCGGCAGTGCCGTAGCGCAGCCCTACATTGTCGAATTGGACGATCGTCCCCATGCCGCATGCCTGTCGCCTGAACCTTTGCGCCAATCGCACGAACCGCGTGCATGCGCAAAGCCGCACCGACACGTCTTGCCAGCGCCGCAGCTTCGGTGCTTAACCGCGCGCCAGCCCTGCCGGAATTGCCAAACCGAGTGACGTTCGCGTGATCCTGTCGTGTCCTGCCTGCCGCACGCGCTATGTCGTGCCCGATAGCGCCGTCGGTCCGTCGGGTCGGCAGGTGCGTTGCGCCTCATGTCGCCACAGTTGGTTTCAGGAGCCAGCGGCGCTCGGCCCGGGCGTGGCGGCGTTCCCTGCCGCGCCGCTGCTGCCCGAAAGTGCAACGACAGTGTCGGCCGCGGCGGTGCCGACCGCCGATCCGCCGGTCATGGTTCCACCGCCACCGCCACCGGCACCGACAATCGCCGAACCCGTCGCGTATGCGACCGGCGTTTACGGCGAACAAGCGCTCGCCGATCCGTTCGCACACGAACCGCCGTTCAGGCCGCGCAGCAATCCCGCACGATTATGGACCAGTATCGCGCTCGCGGTCGCACTGCTGCTCGCCGCAGCTGGCGGTGCGCTCGCGTGGTTCGGTCCGTCGCGCGTGTTCGCGTTACTCGGCTTGCCGATCGCGGCGGCGGAGGTTCCGCTGCTGTTGCAGGTGCCGCGCACCCCCGAACCGCGCACGCTACCCAATGGCAATGAATTGCTCCCGGTATCGGGGCGGATCGTCAACCCGACCGACACCGTGCAGCCGATCCCCGATATTCTGGCCGAGGTGCGCGACGCTTCGGGACGCACCGTCTATTCTTGGACGATCCCGCGTCCGGCGGCGACCGTTGCCGCACGTGGCAGCGTCGATTTCGAATCGGCCGCGATCAACGCACCCAAGGGGGCGACGGCATTGAACCTGAGCTTCATCGGAGACGCGAAGAAATAGCGATCTTGCGGAGCGGCGTCGGCTGCGCTACCCGCGCCGACCTACCCGCCGACCCGCTGCAACGGGGCGGTGCATGACGGTGCGGTCGTGGCGGAACTGGTAGACGCGCAGCGTTGAGGTCGCTGTGGCCGAAAGGCCGTGGAAGTTCGAGTCTTCTCGACCGCACCACACAGTCTTTATCCTTGCGGATTAGAGACGCATGACCGGGGAGGGGCTAAATTCTCCCCGTATCCCCGGCGCTTTGCGGCAGACTGTGCATCGGTCCAGCGGCGAACTTCGTCTCCGGTCCGCACCCCACGAGGCAATATCTGCCGAGCGTCTCACGTTGCCGAAAAACCTTCCCCAGATGCGATGCAGGGTCGATGCGCATCTGCTACAAGATTTTGATCAAGGCCCCGGTCGTCAAGCGAAGAAAAGCCCGGCGATCTGCCGCCCCGGAGGGTCGATGGCTGCCGCGAACCTACGCGAACCCAAGCAACTTTCGCTGGTCCCGCCAGTCGAGTGGAAGATTGGCCAAGGCCAAGTGCTTGGCATTTAGCGACGCTGGCTGCCGCCCCTCGAGGATCGCAACGACAATGTCGGGCGCGAGGTAGCTAAGCCGCATCTGGTCCGCGAGTTCGCCGCGGCAGCGACCAAGCTCCGCTGCAATCACCGACATGGATTCGGAGGACCTGGCGAGCACCTGCTGGCGCGCGACATAGGCGTCGGCAACCCGCTTGATCAGCCTCAAGTCAAGTTTTTCGGATCGGGCTTGCGGCGCTGCAACCACCAGCTTGACGTCATGACCGCAACGAACCCTCGCAGCGGCAGCGGTCAGAACATGGAGCCCGTCACCTAAAGACGCAGTGAGCGCGGATAAACGGATGCTGACGTCGATCCGCTCCGCATGCAGATCGACCCCCGCAATATACGCGAGCGCCAAGTTCTTCCGCTCGGATGAAGATGCGGTCGCAAGGCCTGGGCCGGTCGCGCGAGCAGCGTCCAGTGCTGTCTTCAAAGCGGCAGCGTCGAGCGTGCCTCCGATCGCTGCGTCGAGAGCCTCAGGATCATCCAGGAAGCCGATCAGCCGACCGAGGACGATCTGCTCAAGGTCGTGCGCCGACACCCGCCAGACAGGATGCTCGGCATCGGTGCCAGAATAAGTGATATAGTAGCGGTAGCGCTTTGGTCCCTTGACCGCATGGCTCGGCGACATCTTTCGGCCCAGGCCGTCCCGCACCAATCCGGTCAACAGGCTGGGGTGATCGGCTAGGTTGCCGAGCATGCGTCGCGTGGCGTGCTCGCTCAGTCGCTGCTGGACCTGATCCCACAGGTCGCGCGGGACAATCGCCTGATGCTCGCCAGCGTAAGATGCGCCTTTGTGGACGATCTCCCCAAGATAGATGCGGTTCTTGAGCAGATGGAACACTGTACCCCGCCGGAATGGAATCCCGCCGCGATGCGGACCGCTCGCGCGATTTTGGACCTTGGTGACCCGCTGATCGAGCGCGAGGTCCTCGATCAATGCCCTGACTGATCCGAGTCCCAGATAGCGACGCATGATATGGCGGACCGTGTCGGCCTCGGCTTCGTTGACGACCAGCTTGCGATCGCAGACATCATAGCCGAGCGGCACCGGGCCACCCATCCACATCCCTTTCTTCTTCGATGCCGCGATTTTGTCGCGAATGCGCTCTCCGGTCACTTCACGCTCGAACTGAGCGAACGACAGCAGGACGTTCAGCGTCAGCCGACCCATGCTGGTCGTGGTGTTGAACGACTGGGTAATCGAGACGAATGACGCGCCCGCGGCATCGAGCACATCGACGATCTTGGCGAAATCGGCGAGGCTGCGGGTTAGCCGGTCGACCTTGTAGACGACGATCACGTTGACCTTGCCGACCGCTATGTCAGCCAGCAACTGCTTCAAGCCCGGCCGTTCCATGTTGCCGCCCGAGAAGCCGCCATCATCGTAGAGGTCGGGACCGGCGACCCAGCCTTCGTGTCGCTGGCTGAGGATATAGGCGGCACATGCCTCGCGCTGTGCGTCGAGGCTGTTGAACGCCTGGTCCAGCCCTTCCTCGGTCGACTTGCGGGTATAAATTGCGCAGCGGATCGGGCGCGGCTCCTTGCCCGCATCACCCATGACACGCTCCGCATGCGCGCCTGAGGCCGAAGAAGCGCGGGCCCGACCAGGCGGCCCCCGTGATCTCGCGCGCGATCGACGAAAGCGACGAGTAGCGACGCTCGTCGAACAGGAAGCCATCTTCGAGCACCGACACGGCGTATGTTGCACCGCGCCAGCTGCGCACCAGTCGCGTGCCTGCGCGCAGGCTGATCTCCGGGCGCGGTGCAGCACCTCCTCCGATCGGTCCGGTTGCGATCCTCGTCAGATCGCGCACGGTCTGCGCGGGTAGTCCGCCATATTTTCGCTCTTGCAGGCGCCAGGCGATACCGCGGAGAAGAAGGTCGGCGCTCAATACCGGTGGCGGCGTGCGATGCACCCGTCGCCACTCGGCGCGAAGCTGCGCTGGTGACATCGCCACCAGCGCAGCCAGTTGGTCGGTCAACCCGGCCATGTCAGGCGACCTCGGAGCCATTGGCCGACGGGGTGGCACTGTCCGGGGCTGCAGCCATGGTGGCGACACGATACGCAACGTCGCCGGTCTTACGTTCCTCCTTTACGAGCGTCCGCCCCTTCTTGCGCAGAGCACTGAGGAATGCACGGACGCTATGGTTCTGCCAACCGGTTGCCACGATCAGCTCGACTACAGTAGCGCCGCGAGGGCGGAGCAGCAGCTTTTCGACCGTGGATGCCTTGCTGGTCCCCTTGACGATCGTGCGGTGTGCGGCACGGCCTTTCGCCTCGCTGTCCCGAAGCGCCTGGATATGTGGGTCGATGGTGGTCATGATGGGTCTCCTCTGTGGCGACCGCATCCTTCATGCGGCCCCACGACCCAGAGCCCCGCCAGTTGCGACCGGGGCGGTGGTCCAGCCCCACGCGGCTGCGACTCACGAGCGCAGCAATGCTCGACAACGGCGCGAAGTCCAGTCCGGTGCGCACAGTCCCAAAGCTGCGGGTGGACTTCCTAGCGGTATCGCCGCTTCCCTGCGCCACAGAAGGAGTGCCCATGGTCGGTGACATAACAACGGGCGATATCATCCAATATCTTTGCGTCACTGCGGGGACGATTATGGAAGATGCCAGCGTCGATGCGGTATCGACGCAACCGAAAGAAGCGAGTACGCGCAGCGACCGTGTTCGCGCCCTCGCCGTCGCAGGTCACGAGATCTACTTTCTGCTCGCCGCTGCGGAGATCATGGCCCGGCGTGATGATGGTCTAGACCGGCCCTGTTGAACCTCGTTCAAAGGTCGCAGATGTGACCATGTGCGCCATTCCCCGCAGACTCGGAGCTTCCCTAAAGTAGACGCTGCGGGTCACGGCGTCAGCTCGATCACATTCTTGGCGCCGAACAAGCGGATCGCAGTGGCGAGCGCATGCTGGTTGGCCCGCTGCCCGCTTCCTCGCCACGCTGGCCGAGCACGAGATCGCCGAGCGCGACCAGCTTTTTATCGAACGCCACCTGTCCGAAGCCCGGCTGTTGCCGGGAAAGACCCTCGACAGCTTCGACTTTACTGCCGTGCCCATGATCTCCAAGGCGCACATCATGGCGATCTGCGTCGGCGACAGGTGGATCGAGACCGGCGCCAACCTGATCCTGGTCGGCGGACCTGGCGGGGGAAGACGCATCTATCTTCGGCTATCGGCCTGGCGCTCATCGAAAATGGCTGGCGGGTGCTGTTCACGCGCACTTTGGATCTTGTCCAGAAACTCCAGGTCGCGCGCCGCGAACTCGCGCTCGAGGCCGCCATTAGCAAGCTCGACAAATATCACCTGCTGATCCTCGACGATCTCGCCTATGTCTCCAAGGATCAGGCCGAAAATAGCGCCTGCCGCAAGAGATCTGGCGTCGCCCCCTCACGGGGGCCTGGATTGAAACCCATATTGGCGCGGGTCTTGGCGAGGTCCATCGCGTCGCCCCCTCACGGGGGCGTGTGACGTGATTGTCACGGAAAAAGAAACTCAACCTTGATCCGGCGACCGCGTCGGCCCACACGCAATCTATGCTTATCGAAACCGAAGCGACGCCCAATCCGGCAACGCTCAAATTTCTTCCCGGCCGCGCGGTCATGACCGGCGGCACGCGTGATTTCGCGACGCCGGAGGAGGCGGAGGCATCGCCGCTTGCCGAGGCGCTGTTTTCGCTTAGCGATGTCGAAGGCGTGTTCTTCGGCAGCGACTTTGTTTCGGTGACCGCCGCACCCGGCGTCGCGCGGGGCTATCTTACGCCGCAGGTGCTGGGCGTGTTGCTCGACCATTTCGGCGCCGACATGCCGTTGTGCCGCCTAGGCAGCGAGGCCCAAATCGGCGTTCCGCCCGAGGACGAGTTTACCGACGATCCCGCCAACGCTGACATCGTCATCCAGATCCGCGAGCTGATCGAAACGCGCGTCCGGCCTGCCGTCGCCAACGACGGTGGCGACATCATCTATCGCCGGTTCGACAAGGGAACGGTCTATCTGAAGATGCAGGGCGCGCGTTCCGGCTGCCCGTCATCGACCGCGACGCTGAAGCAGAGATTCGAATCGCTCCTGAAATACTATGTTCCCGAAGTGACTGAAGTCCGCGCCATCTGATGGCTGAGGCGCTCTCGCCCGAGGGGCTCGACCTGATCTTCCGCAAGGCGCGGACCTATAATGGCTATCAGGATCGGCCAATCGATGAGGACCAGGTCCGCGCGATCTGGGATTTGATGAAAATGGGACCGACGTCGGCTAACATCCTGCCGGCACGGATCGTCTGGTGCATGAGCCAGACCGCCAAGGACAAGGTCGCGGCGCTTGCGAGCGCCGGGAACGCGCCGAAGATCCGGAAAGCGCCGGTGACCGCGATAATCGGAATGGACGTGGATTTCCACGAGAAGCTTCCCGGACTGTTCCCGCATGACCCGAGCGCGAAAAACTGGTTTCCCGACCGCGCCGGCCGCGAGATTCACGCGCTGCGCAACAGTTCGCTCCAAGGCGCCTATTTCATCATCGCCGCGCGCGCGCTCGGACTCGATACCGGGCCGATGTCGGGGTTCGACAATGACGCAGTCGATGCTGCGTTCTTCGCCGGAACTTCGGTCAAGTCCAACTTCATCTCGACGCTCGGCTATGGCGATCCGGCGACGATCTTCGAGCGCAGCCCGCGGCCCGACTTCGCGGCTTTTAACAATATCGTCTGACCGGCTTGCGTACGCTCGCCATCGAAACCGCGACCGACGCCTGTCCTGTCGCCTTGGCCGACGGCGAACGCCTAGAGCAGCTTTGGGAATCCCCAACGAATCAATCAGCTCGAAATCTGCTCTAGCTAAAGCCCGTCGGCGTCCGCGCCGAGGCATTATGATCGTAAACGTATATATCCCCCACGGCGCCCGTGATAAACTTGGAGGCGTCGCTAGGCAACGTGGGTTAGCGGCACGTTCAGCGCCCCGCCCACCGCCTTCGCCAGCGCACGCCCCTCGTCGTCCTTCAACGCCGCCTCGCGCAGCGCACGCACCGCATCGGCTCCATCGCGCCGCTCCGCGAGCGCAGGCAGCATGCGCATGATCGTCGCGAAATTATGCAGTCCGCGGGCATGGGTGTCGCCATAGCCTTTGACCAGGCGCTGGCAGCGGATGACTTCGGTGCCCAGGGCGAGGTCGGTTCGGGCGGCGTTGAGGGCGGTGGCGAGCCAAGCGTGGATGCGGTCCTGTTCGATCGCGAAGCGGTGAGTGCCCCGGCGAAAGCGGCGAAGCTTCGCGAGGCCATAGAGCAGGAGAAAGCCGCCGGTCTTCGATGTCGCGATCATGCGGTCGCGCTCCAGCAAAGGCGCGATCCAGAGGCGGGCGCGGTCGGAGGTGATCGCGCGGGCGCCGAGCCAGCGGGGGAGGGTGTCGCACAATTCCTCGAAACGGGGATGCATGAATTCAGTGACATGGACGATCTGGTCGGGTTTCCCCTGCGCCTCGGTCAGCACGCGCGCGAGGCGGCTGCCGCGCGTCTTCAAATCGGCGACGCGGATCACGTCTTCATAGGCCATCCACAGCGCGAGATAGCGCGCGGCTTCGTGGGTCAGGGTCCAGTCGGCGTCGCCCGCAAGCTGTCGTTCGGCATCGGCGACGGCGGCAACGCGGTCGAGATAGGCGGCGGCGTAAGCGGCGTCCTGATAGTCGGTTAGCCGCTCGATCCCGAGCGTCGCGGTCGCGCGGACGGGTTCGGGCAGGCGTTCGGCGACGATGCGGCGGAGGGCCGACAGGCCGCCGGTGGCGCGCACGGGGGTGGCATCCACGGTTTCGGCCATCGGCGCGACGGCCAGGTCGAATGCCGCCACGAACGTGCGCAGGCTCGAGTCCACACCGACCCCACCGCGCCGGATCGCATCCTCGAATGCCGCGCGTGGAAATGGCAAGGCGCCCGACCCGGCAAGCGCCCCGAACAGCGCGGCGCTGATGACGCTGCCGTGGCGTTCAGCGAGCGCATCCAGGTCAGCGAGCACCAGTTTTCGCGCCGAGGTCCGGCATGCCTCGAGCACTTTCGCCGGACTCGCGATACCGTCGCCCATTGCCGATTTTTCAGCGATGGCGAAGATCCGGTGGCTTGATGCGATGAGAGTAGTTCGATCGGGCGTCACCAGCCCGCGCGCGATGGCGCGCCCGGCTTCCATCAGTTCGGACGCGATGACGATGTCGACGTCACCGGGGACGGGCATCAGTGCCTGGATCGGCGTGCGCCCGGCCGGATCGGGCGGGCAGAGTTCGAGGTAATAGACCGTCGCGCCGGTGCGTTGCGCGACGCCTGGGACCGAGGTTGCCTGGATGACCCAGCCCTGCGCTTCGCCCAATCCCACGATCCAGTCGGCGAGCACGCCGCCACCCTGCCCACCGAGCGCGTTGATCGAAAGGCGGATGGGATCGGTCATACCGCGCGCGCCAGCCGCCGCCGTTGCGCGCCCGCCTGCAAGTGGCCGATCACCGCCATCGATACGCGGTGGCGAAAGCGATCCCACCCGGTCGGATTGTGGACGATATCAGCGCGGAAAAAGCTGGGGCAGAGCACTGCGGCATGGGCGATCTCGCCGCATACACCGCAACCGACGCAATCATTGTTGACCGCCGCCACGGGATCGTCGCGCAACGGGTCGGGATTGGGTTTCACGGTCAGCGAGGGGCAGCCGGACAGCCGGATGCAACTATGGTCGCCGGTGCAGACATCCTCGTCGACGCCGAAGCGCTGTTTCACCATCCGCTTGCCGTTCTTGACCGCTTTGACGAACAATGGCTTCTCGCGGCGCTGGCGATTGAGCATGCATTCGCCCTGCGCCACAATCACCTTGGGGCCACGATGGACGGTCGTCATCGCTTCCTTCAGCGTCGCCTTCATCTTCTTGAGGTCATAGGTCCGTACCGTCCGCACCCAATCGACGCCGACGCCGCGCACGGCAAGTTCGATCGGGTGGCCCGTGCTGCGGGAGTCGTTTTCGCCGCGAGAAGAGAGCAGAGCCTGACCACCGGTGGCTGCCGAATAGTCGTTGTCGACGATCACCAGCACATTGTCATTCTGGTTGAACACCGCATTGCCGACGCCACTCGTCAGGCCGTTGTGCCAGAAGCCGCCGTCGCCCATCACGCTGATCGTGCGCTTGGCGGCATCCTTCACGTTGAACGCCGACGCGCCCGCCCAGCCAAGGCCGTAACCCATCGTCGTGTTGCCAACATTGAACGGCGGCAGGATCGAGAACAAGTGACAGCCAATGTCGCACGAGACGTGGAACGGGCCGATCTCCTTTTGCAGGAGTTTCATCGCGGTAAACACCGGCCGCTCGGGACAGCCGGTGCAGAATCCGGCCGGCCGCTGCGGAACATCGGTCATGCTGAGTGGTGCGGGTGCGCGCGCGGCGGGGGCGGGGGCGTTCGCGTGGGCGGTCAGAAACGCGGCGAGCCCGTCGCCGATGACCTGCCCGCTATATTCGCCTGCGCGGGGCAGTATGTCCTTGCCCGCCAGGATCGTATCGAC
The DNA here is from genome assembly GCA_043737455.1 of Sphingomonadales bacterium. Classification (GTDB taxonomy): domain Bacteria; phylum Pseudomonadota; class Alphaproteobacteria; order Sphingomonadales; family Sphingomonadaceae; genus Sphingomonas_O. The sequence goes on from JAYTAR010000286.1 coordinate 10,830, forward strand.
GCCCGCCTGGCGCAGGATCAACGCCATCGCCTGTTCGATATATTCGGGCTGGCCTTCCTCGACGATCAACACCGCGCGCTTGCCACGGCAGAAGTCGGCAATCTCGGCATCGACAAGGGGGTAGGTGACATTTAGGCAATGGATCGGGATACGCGTTTCGCCGTAGCGGTCGGCCAATCCGGCGAGTTCGAGCGCGCGAATTAGGCTGTTGTACATGCCGCCCTGCACGACAAATCCGAGATCGGGGTGCAAGTCGCCAGCGAAACTTTCGTTGAGTTTATGCTGCACAATATAATGTATTGCCGCAGGCCAACGCGTCGCGATCTTTTCCTTTTCGTGGAGGAAGTTGGCGGGCGGCAGCACGATCCGGTCAATGTCGCGCACCGGCGATTCGATGGCTTCGCGCAACGACAAAGGTGAACGGCGGTTGTCCTTCGCCTCGAACTTGCCGTGCATGTGGCAGGCGCGGATTCTGAGTTCAAGCATCACCGGCGTGTTCGACGCCTCCGACAGCGCGAAGCCATGTTCGACCATCTCGACGATCTTCGTCAGGTTCGGGCGCGGATCGAGCAGCCAGATCTGCGACTTCATCGCGAACGCATGGCTGCGTTCCTGCATGATCGACGAGCCTTCGCCATAATCTTCGCCGACGATGATCAGCGCGCCGCCGGTCACCCCGCCGCTCGCGACATTGGCGAGCGCGTCGGATGCGACGTTTGTGCCAACGGTGGATTTCCACGTCACCGCGCCGCGCAGCGGATAGTTCACCGATGCCGCAAGCATCGCCGCCGCCGCGGCTTCCGACGCCGACTGCTCGAAATGGACGCCGAGTTCCATCAGCAGCGGATTGGCGTCGGCGAATACGTCCATCAGATGGCTGATCGGAGCGCCCTGATAGCCGCCGACATAAGCGACGCCCGATTGAAGCAGCGCCTTGGTGACCGCGAGAATGCCTTCGCCGTGGAAAGTCTCTCCGGCGCCGAGGCGCAGGCTTTCAACCTCTTTGGCGAAGGAGCGTTCGGCCATGTCAGGCGGGCACCAGTGCTAGCACGCGCAACGGGCTGCCCGAACCGCGGACAATTTTGAGCGGCGGCGCGATCACGATGGCGCCGGTCGGCGGCAGCTGATCGAGGTTGGTCAGGCTCGCCAGCCCGAACTTGTTCGCGCCATGCATCAGCATGTGGCACGGGAATGCGGGGTCGAACGCGAACGCCTGGCCGGCATCGGTGCCGACCGTCTCAACTCCGACGCCGCGCACATTGCGCTGCTCGGCGAGGAACGGGATCGTCGCCGCGTGCCACCCCGGTGTGTGTGCGCCGTCTTCGTGGAAATTGAGAAATTCCTTGGGGTCGGTGCGTTTCGACCAGTCGGTGCGGAACAGTACCCAGGCGCCTTCCGGGATTTGGCCGTGTTTGGCCTCCCATGCTTCGACGTAGGCGATGGTGACGAGGAAATCGGGGTCGGCGGTGGCTTCCTTGGACGCGTCGATCACGCAGGCGGGGCCGATGAAGCGGTCGACCGGGATCGTGTCGGTCGCGTTATTGTCATAATCCTTGCCAGTGATAAAGTGGATCGGTGCGTCGAAATGGGTGCCGGTATGCTCGCCGCACTTGAACCAGTTCCAGTACCAGGCGGGACCGCGCTCATCATATTTGGATAATGTTTCAATCTCGAAGGGTGGGTTCTGCGCAAATTGCGGGGGCAATTGCAGCACTGGGGTCGCTGGCTCGAGCGGCTGGGTGAGGTCGATCACTCGAATCGCGCCGATGGCCAGCGCGCTCGTGAGGTTGTTCAAGATTTCGTTGCCTTCGCTCGGCATCCGCTGATCCCTTCAGGTCGATCATTCTAATATTAAGCTGACATATTCACGTGAATAGTCAAGTGATGACAGGTCGTCGAAGCGGCGTTAGAGTGGCATGCGATGTCCATTGCTCACAAGTCCGACGCCCGCCAACTCGCCGATCCCGCCAATCCCGAGTTCCGGCTGGCGGGATCGCCCTTTTATTGGCTCGCGCGGGCCGCCGGCCGTTACCGACTCGACATGGATCGGGTACTCAAGCCGATCGGGATGGACGTCCCCCGCTGGCGGGTCCTCGCCATTCTCTCCGAGCACGAGCCGGCCAGCGTTTCCGAATTGTGCGACCATGCTGTGATCCGCCTCTCGACGATGACCCGCATCGTTCAGCGCCTCGCCGAAGCCGGGCTCGTCACCACCCGCCAGCGAGAGGCCGACGGCCGGGTCACCGAGGTGACGCTCACCGACCAGGGCCGCACCGCCGCCGTTGCGGTGCACCATCAGGTCAGCCGCATCTTTCGCCACGGCTTCCAGCAGTTCGAAACGGCCGAGATCGCGACCCTCAATGCAATGCTGAAACGGCTGTTCGATAGCCTCGGCTTGCCGCCCGGCTAACCGTTAGCGACGACCGCGGTTGCTTCTATCTCGACCATTGCCGCTGCCTCGACGAGTTTCGATACCTCGACCACCGCCATCGCCGGATAATGCTCACCGAACGCTTCGCGATAGGCCGCGCCGATCGCTTTGCCCTGCGCGAGATAGTCGGCTCTGCTGGTAATGTACCAAGTCAGGCGCACCACGTCCCCCGGCGCGGCACCGCCCTCGGCGAGGATCGCGACGATATTGGCGAAGGTCTGCGCGCATTGTGCCGTCAGGTCATCGGGGAAACGCCCCATGGTGTCCCAGCCGACGACACCCGCGGTCACCACCAGACGCCCGGTTGCCGCCATGCCGTTGGCGTAACCCCTGGGTTTCGGCCATCCGGCGGGAAGCAATGTGCGCAGTGTCACTGCTTCGTCTCCGCATGGTGTTGGGGTTTGGCCTTTTGGTGGAGCTCAGCCTGTTTTTCGCGGGTCCTGGCAGTCTCGCGCATCAGTTGCGCGGCTCCGGGCCGGTAGGGACTGGGCACCGCCACTGCGGCGTTGCCGTACCAGGCGGCGGCGCGCATCGCGAAAAACGGGTCGGTCAGATGCGGCCGGCCGAGCGCGACGAGATCGGCGCGGCGGCACGCGATGATCGTATTGACCTGGCCCGGTTCGGTAATCGCGCCGACACACATCGTCCTGATCCCCACGACATTTCTGACCGTTTCCGAAAACGGCACCTGATACATCCGGCCATAGACCGGCGCCTGATCGGGGACGGTCTGGCCAGACGACATGCTGATCAGGTCGCATCCGGCATCCTTGAACGCCTGCGCGATGCTGATCAGATCGTCCTCACTCAGTCCGCCCTCATGCCAGTCGCTTCCCGACAGGCGAACCGACATGGGTTTGGCTTCGGACCAGACGGCGCGCATCGCCGTGAAGAGCTCGAGCGGGAAACGCAGCCGGTTTTCAACCGATCCGCCATAATCGTCGCTGCGCCGGTTGGTCAGCGGCGAGAGGAAACTGGCGACCAGATAGCCGTGAGCGCAATGAAGTTCGAGCAGGTCGAACCCCGCGCGGTCGGCACGCCTTGTCGCGGCAGTGAATTCGGAGATGATCCTATCCATGCCTGCGCGGTCGAGCTCGGCCGGAGCGTCGCTTTCGCCCGGAAGCCACGGCAGCGGCGAGGCGGACACCAGCGGCCAGTTGAACGCAGGGTCGGCGATCGGATGGTCTGCCTCCTCCCAGCCCAATTGCGTCGATGCCTTGCGACCCGCGTGGCCGAGCTGCATCGCGAATTTCGCCGTGCCGTTGGCATGCGCGAAATCGGCGACCCGCTTCCACGCTGCTTCCTGTTCGTCGTTCCACAGGCCGGGGCAGCCGAGCGTGATCCGCGCCTCGGGCGAGGTGCAGGTCATCTCGGCATAGACCAGTCCCGCGCCGCCAATCGCGCGTGCGCCATAATGCATGAAGTGCCAGTCGCCGGGAACGCCATCCCTAGCGAGATATTGTGCCATCGGCGCCACGACGACGCGGTTGGGAATTATCAGTTCGCGCAACTTCAGCGGGGTGAACATCGGTGTCGGGTGTTTGTCGGATAGATTAATACCGGTTTCCGCCATGTAGTTGCGGTAGAAGTCCTCCTCCACCGCCGCGAGGAAGGCGGGATCGCGCAGCTCCAGATTGTCCCAGGTGATCGATTTGGCGCGCGACATCACCATCATTGCGAACTGGACGGGGGGCATGTCCCACGACCGCGCGACATGTTCGAACCAGGCAAGCGACACGGCGGCATTGTGCTGGGTGATCTCGATCGCGGTCGCGCGGTTTGCGCGATAGGCGGCGAAGGCTGTCTCGATGTCCTTTTCGCCATGCTCGACCAGCGCGTCGGCGAGCGCGATCGCACTTTCCATCGCGAGCTTGGTCCCCGACCCGATCGAGAAATGCGCGGTTGCCATCGCGTCACCGAGCAGCACGATCCGGCCATGCGTCCAGCGCGCGCACGAGACCTTGGGAAAGTTGCGCCACAGCGAGCGGTTGACGAGCAAAGGATGCCCTTCGAGTTCCTCGGCGAAAATGCCCTCGAGCGTGCGCGCCGCTTGGTTCTCGCTCATCAGATCGAAACCGTGTCCCGCCCAGCATTCGGACGTTGTCTCGATCACCCAGGTCGAGTGCGCGGGCTCATATTGATAGCAATGGGCGACGATGATGCCGTGCGGCGTTTCGCGAAAGAAATAGGTGAAGGCCGAAAGCGGCCGGGTCGATCCCATCCAGGTGAATTTGTTGCGCGTCGGGCGGATCGTCGGTTGGAATGCGTCCGGATACGCATCGCGGATGTGGCTGTTGATGCCTTCGGCGGCGACGATCACATCGGAGTCTGCGAACCGATCTTCGATCGTGGCGGGATCGACGAGTTCGCCATAATGCACATCGACGCCAACCGTTTCGGCGCGCGCTTGCAGGATTTGCAGCAGGGTCAGTCGCGCGCAGCCGGCAAAGCCGTTGCCGCCGCAGCGGATGTCATGCCCTTTGTACCGGATGCGGATATCGTCCCAATACGCAAAGGCATTGGCGATCATCGCGTAGGACTCAGGATCGCGGCTGAGGAATTCGCTCAGCGTCTCGTCGGAAAATACCACGCCGAAACCGAACGTGTCGTCGGCGCGGTTCTGCTCGAATAGTTCGACCTCCCAGTCGGGGCGCGCCTTCTTCGCAAGGATGGCGAGATAGAAGCCGCCCGGCCCGCCGCCGACAACGCTGATTCTCAAAATCCGCCCCTATCATGCAAAGTTGCTTTGCATCTCTAGAGGCTTCGGCATAATGCTTCAAACTTAAATCGTTTATATTTAAACCGGCGTGGCGATCCACGGAAGGGGGCGGGATGACTGAGTTTGGTGAGGCGATGCTGTCCGGCCGCCATGCCCTGATTAGCGGCGGCGGCAGCGGAATCGGCGCTGCGGTTGCACGGCGGTTGGCCGGGCAGGGGGCGATCGTCACCCTTGTCGGCCGCCGCGCCGCGCCACTCACGAAGCTCGCGGCGGAAATCCCGGGTGCGGTCGCGGTCTCCGGCGATGTCACAGACGCGTCCAGCGTAAAGGCCATATTCGCTGCGGCGCATGCCGCATCGGGGACCATTGACATCCTCGTCAACAATGCCGGCACTGCCGAAAGCACTCCGTTCCAAAAGCTCACCACCGAATCCTGGCGGCGAATGATGGCAGTCAATCTCGATGCGTTATTCGCAATGACCCAGGGCGCGATCGCCGATCTGCGTGCTGCCGCCAATGGCCGAGTCGTTACCATCGCCAGCACTGCCGGAGTTAAGGGATATCCCTATACCGTTGCCTATTGTGCGGCCAAGCATGGTGCGATCGGCTTCACCCGCGCGCTCGCAGCTGAGCTTGCCCGGACTTCTATCACCGTCAACGCGGTTTGCCCCGGTTTCACCGACACCGAGATAGTCGACGACGCCGTCGCTCGTATCGTCGCGAACACTGGACGCAGCACCGAGGAAGCGCGTGCCGAGCTTGCTGCCTTCAACCCGCAGGGCCGGCTGATCGCGCCAGAAGAGGTCGCCGATGCAGTTCTGTGGTTGTGTTTACCGGCGAGCCGTTCGATCACCGGACAGGCGATAATGGTCGCCGGCGGAGAGATCGGCTGATGGCAGCGTCGGCAATGCGCGAAAAACACGACGGCATGCTTGACCACTCGGCGAGCGTGCGGCTTTGGCTGCGGTTGCTGAGTTGCACAATCGTAATGGAAAAACAGGTGCGCCGCGGCCTTTCTAGCGACTTTGGCACCACGCTGCCGCGCTTCGACGTGCTGGCGGCGCTCGATCGCAATCCCGAAGGGATGACGATGGGGGCGCTATCGCGCTCGCTGCTGGTGTCCAATGGCAATGTCACCGCACTCGTCCAGAAACTGGTGCGCGACGGTCATGTCGCGCTTAAGTCGTCCCCCGCCGATCGCCGCGCCAGCGGCGCCAGCCTCACTTTGGCGGGCAAGAGCTATTTCGCCACGCTGGCCCGATCCCATCATCGCTGGATCGAGGCAATGATGTCCGATCTCTCGCGCGACCAAAGCGCCTTGCTGTTCGACCTGCTCGGCGCTCTCAAAGTCTCGATCGCGCATGCCGATCCGCAAGAGATGCCATGACCAGTTTCGATCCCGACTGCTACGCCCCCGCGCATTTTCTATGGAGCCACGACAAAGGCATTGCGACGATTACCCTCAATCGCCCTGCACTCAAGAATCCGCTCACTTTCGACAGCTATGCCGAATTGCGCGACCTGTTCCGAACGCTCGTCCATGTGCGGAGTGTGAAGGTGGTGGTATTGACCGGGGCCGGCGGTAATTTCAGCTCGGGGGGCGACGTGTTCGAGATCATTGGCCCGCTCACCCGGATGGCGATGCCCGAGCTGCTTGATTTCACGCGCATGACGGGTGATCTGGTGAAGGCGATGCGCGCCTGCCCGCAAACGATCGTGGCGGCGCTAGACGGTATCTGCGTCGGCGCTGGCGCGATCATGGCAATGGCATCGGACATCCGGTTCGCCACTCCGGCGACGAAAACCGCTTTTTTGTTCAGCCGCGTCGGCTTGGCTGGTTGCGACAGGGGCGCCTGCGCGATGCTGCCGCGCATCATCGGCCATGGCCGCGCGTCGGAGCTTCTGTTCAGCGGCCGGACGATGAGCGCCGAGGAGGGGGAGCGGTGGGGTTTCCACAACCGCCTCATCGACCGCGAGCGGCTCATTGACGAGACGCAGGCCTTTGCCCGTACGCTCGCCGAAGGTCCTACATTTGCGCACGGCATCACTAAGACCCAGCTCAACACTGAATGGGCGGTGAGCCTCGACGTCGCGATCGAAATGGAGGCCCAAGCGCAGGCGATCTGCATGCAGACGCAGGATTTCCGCCGCGCGTTCAATGCATTCGCTCAAAAGCGCAGCCCGGCGTTCGAGGGAGACTAAATGCCCGACTGCAGCTTCCTCGACTGGCCCTTTTTCGACGACGCGCATCGCCGCCTTGCCGACGAGCTCGAAGGCTGGTGCGAACGAGAACTCGCCCCACGCGGCCATGAGGAGGACGACATCGATGGCGAGTGCCGTCGGTTGCTGGTCCTGCTCGGCCAGGGCGGCTGGCTGCGCCATGCCGTTCCCGCGGACCATGGCGGCATCCATAACAATCTCGACGTCCGCTCGCTCTCGCTGATTCGCGAAACGCTCGCACGCCATTCGGGGCTCGCCGATTTCGTCTTCGCGATGCAGGGGCTTGGCTCGGGCACGATCAGCTTGTTCGGCTCGGATGTGCAGAAGGCGGCCTATCTGCCGGCGGTCGCTCGCGGCGAGAAAATGGCAGCCTTCGCGCTCACCGAACTCGAAAGTGGCTCCGACGTTGCCAATCTGGCGACCAGCGCCACGCGCACCGCGATCGGCTGGCGGATCGATGGCGCCAAGACCTACATCTCGAACGGCGGGATCGCCGACTATTATGTTCTGTTCGCCCGCACTGGCGAGGCACCCGGCGCGAAGGGTATCTCGGCCTTTCTCGTCCCCAAGGACACGCGCGGGCTTGTCATCGAGCAGCGTATCCGCGTGATCGCGCCGCATCCACTCGCTACCCTTCGATTCGATGGGATGGAACTTCCGGCCGACGCTCTACTCGGCGAGGCGGGACGCGGCTTCACTCAGGCGATGGCTACCCTCGACATCTTCCGCACCACCGTTGGGGGCGCCGCGCTCGGCTTTGCCCGGCGTGCGCTCGACGAGGCGATGACCCGCGCCACCTCGCGAGTGATTCAGGGCATGCCATTGGCCGCAAACCCGGTCATCCAGTCACAACTTGCCGAAATGGCGCTCGACATCGACGCAGCTGCGCTGCTGATCTACCGCGCGGGCTGGACCCACGATGTCGCCCGCCGCCGCAACAGCCGCGAGGCGGCGATGGCCAAACTTTACGCCACCGATCGCGCGCAAATCGTGATCGACAAGGCGGTTCAGATTCATGGTGGGCTTGGCGTCGTCCACGGCCACCCGGTTGAAACGCTTTACCGCGAAATCCGCGCGCTGCGCATCTATGAGGGGGCAAGCGAGATTCAAAAGATCGTCATCTCACGCCATCTCCTCGCTGGCCGAAGGCATTAAAGCTGGTCGTTCGATGGCGTTTTGCCGAACGGTAATGCTGTGGTAGCTGATGATCGGGAGCAGTCGGTCAAGGCACCGGGCTTCGGCGATCGCCGCAAGGCGATGCTCGAGGATATTGCGATCCTGACCAAGGGCGACATGATTTCCGAAGACCTCGGCATCAAGCTCGAAAACGTCACGATCGAAATGCTCGGCTCGGCCAAGCGGGTCAAGATCGACAAAGACAATACGCTGATTGTCGACGGTGCCGGTGACAGCAAGGCGATCAAGGCGCGGACCGAGGCGATCCGCCAGCAGATCGAGAACACCACCAGCGACTATGACAAGGAAAAGCTCCAGGAGCGTCTTGCCAAGCTGGCCGGCGGGGTGGCGGTGATCAAGGTCGGCGGATCGACCGAGGTCGAGGTCAAGGAGCGCAAGGATCGCGTCAATGACGCGCTCAATGCGACCCGCGCGGCGGTTGAGGAGCATCGTCCCGGGCGGTGGTACCGCTTTGCTCTACGCCTTGCGGGCGCTCGACGATTTAAAGGGGGTCAACGACGACCAGACCCGCGGCATCGACATCGTCCGCAAGGCGCTGCAGGCGCCGCTCCGCCAGATCGCGCAGAATGGCGGGCATGACGGCGCGGTCGTCGCCGGCAGGCTGATCGACGGGAATGATCATAACCTCGGGTTCAACGCTCAGACCGAGGTCTATGAGGACCTCGTTCTCGCCGGCGTGACGACCCGACCAAGGTCGTTCGTGCGGCGTTGCAGGACGCCGCCTCGATCGCGGGCCTGCTCATCACCACCGAAGCGGCTATCGCCGAAAGGCCAGAAGACAACCCGGCGATGCCCATGGGCGGCGGCGGAATGGGGGGCGTGGGCGGAATGGACTTCTAGCAAGTCAAAGCCATTGCGCTACCAGACCGGTCCGAGGCTTGGCTTCGCCGTTCAGCCCCGCGCCTGCATAGTCGCCATCAGCGCCGATCGGCCTAGAATTGCCACGAACCTGTATGTTTGCGGACTGCGCGGGTGACGTATTTTTTGCAGGCGTGGCGACGTGGCCTGAACCAAGGTCGAATCCAGATCCGTATCTGGGATTTGTAGAAAGTTTCAAATGAGACATTGGCCGACGTCGCGGTTACTGACTGACGCGCATCCTGCCCAGGAAATCCCGCTTGCCTAGCGGCACGCCTTTCCAGCGCAGAATGTCGTAGGCTGTGACTGCGTGGAAATAGAAATTCGGCTGGGAGAAGGTCAGCAAGAAATTCTCGGCGGTAAAGTCGATCCAGTGATCCCCGAACGCAAAGCGCATGTTGCGGCCGACAAAGCCGTCAATCTCGGCCGGGTCGATTTCCGCAAGCGTGGCGAGCGTTTCAGTGATCCGCCCCTTGAGCGTAGCGAAGTCCGCAGGCGGCGGCGACGTGTCGGGCGAGAACACCCCGTTGCGGACGCCCACTATTGCGCCAAGCGAATGCACCACAGTGGATTTCACCTGATAGGCAAAGGGGAGCATGTTTTCCGCGAGCCGGGCCTCAACGATCGTGCGGGGGCAATTTCCTGATCAACGCAAAATGCTTCAGCCTTGTCGAGCATGCCCATCACGGCGGACAGGATCTGCTGACAGGACGGGACAATTGCAGCGTAGAGCGAAAAGGTCATGAATGTTCCTCGTAAGCGCAATCCGTGGAACCGGGCCGGCTGCGACACAAAGGTAACGACATTGGGGGTCGAAATCGACCGTTAAAACAGGTCTGACAGCTCATCACGGAGCTGCTGCTTCATGACCTTGCCCATCGCGTTGCGCGGAAGCCGCTCGTACACGGCGTAGGCCTTGGGCTGTTTATATTTGGCCAGCCGGTCGGCGAGCGTTGCCCGGACCGCCGCCTCGTCGATCGCCATCCCAGCCTCGGGCACCAGCACCGCCACCACCGCTTCCCCGAAATCTGCGTGCGCCACACCGATAACCGCGCTCTCCGCGATGCCGCCGATCGCATCGAGTTCGGTCTCCACTTCTTTGGGATAGACGTTATAGCCGCCCGAGATGATCAGGTCCTTGCCGCGTCCGACAATGCGGAAATAGCCGGCCTCGTCGACAAGCCCCAGATCGCCGGTCACAAAAAATCCGTCGGCGCGCATATCGGCGGCGGTCTTTTCCGGGTTGCGCCAATAGCCTTTGAAGAGATTCGGCCCGCGCACCTCGATCATTCCGATCTCGCCATTGGGGAGGGGTTCGCCGGTCTCGGGCGCGCTGACGCGCATTTCGATGCCGGGCAACGGCGGCCCGACAGTGCCCGCGATGCGCGCGCCGTGATAGGGGTTGGAGCTATTCATCAGCGTTTCGGTCATGCCATAGCGCTCAAGAATGGCGTGACCGCTGCGCGCCTCGAATTCGCGGTGCGTCTCCGCGAGAAGCGGTGCCGAACCAGAGACAAACAACCGCATCCCCGCCGTTGCCGCGCGTGTCAGCCCGGCCTCTTCAAGCAACCGGACATAATAAGTCGGCACCCCCATTAACAGCGTCGCGCGGGGCATCAGACGAAGCACCTCACTGGCGTCGAAGCGCGGCATCAGGAGCATCGACGCGCCCGCAGCAAGCACCGTATTGACCGCTACAAACAGCCCGTGCGCATGAAATAAAGGCAGCGCGTGGATCAGCACATCATCGCGCGTGAAGTGCCATGCCGCCGCTAATGTCGCCGCGTTCGACGCTAGGTTGCCGCGCGTCAGCATGGCACCCTTGGGGCGACCGGTTGTCCCCGACGTGTAGAGGAACGCGGCCAGCGAGTCGGCATCGGCAGCGAAGCGCGGCAACCTCGGGGTCGGGCTCGCGGCGCGCACGGCAAGCGTCCCGTCGCCCCCGGCGCTCAGCGTGGCGACATCGGCACGGCCCGCCGCCAACCTTTGCAGGTCCGCCTCGCGCGCGGGATCAACCACCAGCAGCCGCGGTTCACTGTCGGCAATGAAATAGCCGAGCTCGGCATCGGTATAGCCGGTGTTGAGCGGGACGAAGATGGCACCGAGGCGCAGACATGCGAGATAGAGCAGGATCGCCTCTAGCGATTTCTCGACCTGGACCAGCACGCGGTCGCCCGGCGCCACCCCGATCGCAGCCAGGGCCGCCGCGAACGATCTCGCTCGGCGGTCGAGTTCAGCATAGCTGAGGATTGCCCCGTTCGTCGTCTCAAGCACCGCTGCATCAGGATCGAAGGCGATCGCGTCCTCGATCCAGGCGAAGGGATCACTGGTCGATGGGGAAACGATCAGGCTCGGTCGGGTCATCTCGGTCTCCTCTCCTGGCGCCTTCCTACGCCGTGGACCACTGCGGCAACAGGGGGCAGGTCCGGCGATTCTCGCATTTGCGGTAAACGGCGCGGCGACGGGGTTGCAAAACGCGTCCCGCACCGCTGTAATGGGCCAGCGCAAAGGAGTTGCGATGAGCCAGACAGACGCGATCGTCGTACCGGGAAAGGCCGTGCCGCGTGGGCGCTTTCCGCATATCCGCCGCGCGGGCGACTTCCTGTTCGTCGCGGGAACCAGCGCACGCCGTCCTGACAATAGCTTCGCGGGGGCGGAGGTCGATGCGTTGGGCGTCACGCGGCTCGACATCCGCGTCCAGACGCGGGCCGTGATCGAAAACATCGCCGACATACTGGC